>CAYTUE010000137.1:0-10131 GCA_964441085.1 uncultured Planctomycetaceae bacterium | reverse complement strand
CAATACACGACAATGCAACCCACCATTGTCGCAAACACCAATAATGTGGCTGTACTAGCAGTTGACGCCTCGAGCTTGAAGTTCAGTCTTTCTTTGTTGCCGTTCGCTATCGGGCAATGAATTCATTTCTGGTGATTCGTTGAGATCAACGAGTAGGCGTTCCACTTCGGACAGGGCGCTGCTGTAGTCGCCGTTGCGAATCAGTCCTGCGATTTCTGCATTCTTTAGGTCGACTGCAGATCGAGACTTCTTTACTTGCAGGTCAGCGACTTTAAGCTCTGTTTGTTGCAACATTTCATTTGCGGCAAGCAGCTTGACGTCGGCTTCTTTAAGCTTTGTTGTCGCAGACGCGAGCTGAGTGTCGGCTGCTTGCAATTTCTGTTCAGATGCAGCCAAATCACGATTGGCATCAGCCACTTTCAGACTGGCGGCGATAGCTTCTTCCGAAGCAGCCAAAGATCGTTCTTCAGCGACAATCGCTTTTTCTTCGGCCGCTTTTCTCTTTTGTTCTACATCAATAATTTCATTTTGTGCCGTCGTGATGTCGGCTTGCAAAGATTCGCGAGTTCCGTTCAGGGCAATAATCTGTTTGTTTTGAGCTGAGATTTCTCGACTTTGAATGAAGG
This sequence comes from uncultured Planctomycetaceae bacterium, assembly GCA_964441085.1. GTDB lineage: Bacteria > Planctomycetota > Planctomycetia > Planctomycetales > Planctomycetaceae > Fuerstiella. The sequence continues at coordinate 9,505 of CAYTUE010000137.1, read as the reverse complement.
AAAAAATTCCAACTGCAACGATGATCACAGCAGCTCCCATCACCGTCGATTTTAACGCGTTGCGAAAACGTCGAGACCGAGACAGGGTTTGACGAATTCCAGTGAACTCAAACCCATCTTCTAAGGAAGCGATTTGCAGTCCAAGATCGTAGTCACCTTTTTGGTGAGCGAGTTCTGCATATTTGAGTCTGGTTTTTCGCAAACCTTCTGCAGCTTCAGTATTTTCGTTCCATGCTGTCTGAGCTTCTTCAAACAACGCAGCTGCGGATTGGTATCCAAGATATCCGCTATCTGCTTCTGGAGCTTCAGCGGACTTGAGTGTTTCTGATGCACGGTCTGTCAGACGCCTTGATTCTTCGTGATTCTGAAACTGTTTTAAGGCTTCCTGAAATTTAAGGACCGATTCAAAGCGATCTTTGGGGCGAGTTTCCATTGCCTTTAAAGCAATGTCCAGCAGTTCGCCTTGGTGTTCCGTGGGGCGAATCTGATTTCGGCGAACGACCTTATCAATCACCATCCAAAGTCCCGTGTTACCGGCTCCAGCGGGTGATTCACTAAATCGATGTGGCGTCTTGCCAGTGATGATTTCAAACAGGATGCCACCAAGAAGATAGATGTCGCTCCAATAGCCAATCACTTCTTCCGGACCGGTCCAAAGTTCGGGGGCCATGTAGGCCGGAGTGCCCGCACCATAGGGAGCACTCGGCGAATTGAACTTCCTTTTATCCGCCGACGACGATGGGACAGCCAACCCCCAATCTAAGACCAGGACTTCTCCGAACTCACCCAGCATGACGTTTTCGGGCTTAAGATCCCGATTGACGACTCCATTGTGATGAGCATAAGCGATGGCGTCGCAAACCTTCATCAGCACTTCAAGATTTTCATCGATGCTCATGTCCTGAAGACGATCGCACCACGGAGTCCCCACGACTCGCTTCATCGAATAAAACGGGAGTCCTTCTGCCGTTTCACACAGATCATGAATCGGAATAATGTGAGGGTGGACCAAGTTGGCCGTGATCAACGCTTCTGCCAGAAACATGTCGCGACGCTGTTGATCGGCTGATGATGATTGTCCTTTCGACTTGCTTGACCTTTGGCCGCCACGAGGTGCCTTTAACGTCTTGATCGCGAGTTGGCGATCAAGAGATGTTTGAGTGGCCAAGAAAATGGCTCCCATGCCACCTTCGCCGATCTTTTCAACAATCTGATAGTCGGGACGTTCGTGTGGTGCCTTCGAAACATCAAAGTGCGAATCGCCCGCAACCGGACGGCTGCGAATTGTGAGAGACTGATTTAAGTCGACTCCCGACTGACGAGACCATAGCTGAGTCGGATGCGAACTCGAGCAGGCTGCCTCGTTATCCGGAAGATCCAAATGGATCGTTCCGCCGCCTTCGTAGTCTTCATGGGCGGACGGCGGAAGGTCGCTCACATCCAGTGGCCGTCGCATCCCAATGGTCTTTTGAAAGACATCGCCAGAGTCACCGGGGGAAGTGGTACCCTGAAGATCATTTTGCTGTGGCTGTGCGTGTTTGCCTCCCAGTTGAACGGTTTTTTCGACCGCATTTTCATCCTGTGAATTTGGTTCACCCGGCTGTATGTAGACGGTGGTCGGTGGGCCTGTCGGGGTTGAGATCTGACCAGCTGCCGGTGTCGTGGGAGTCGCTGATGGAACCCATGTGCGACTGCCATCGTCATCTGTCTCGTTCAGGCTTTGCGGGTCGCCACTGGCTGGATCATTACCGGTTGCAGGTGTCGTCGGAACCACCCATGTTTTATCAAATGGTTCGGCATCTGAATCAGAGGCTTGTGAATCAGATGGCAAGCCATCTGCGGCGGGAGTACTGGATGGCACCCATGTGCGATCAGGGTCGGTCTTTTCCGAATCCTCAGCACCAGACGAATGAAATCCATCGACGGTTGGGCTACTGGAAGGATGAAATGTTTGGTGAATATCGGATTGGGCGTCTTCAGAATCTTGAGCCTCTGATGCTTTATTTGAGTCATCTTTGAGCGGTTTTGGGACAGGCCATGTTTTTTCAAACAGTTCAGCATCTGAAGAAGGAACCTGTGGATCAACTGGCAAGCCGTCAGTTGTTGGAGTACTGGATGGTACCCACGTTTTGCTTGGGTCGACATCTGTTTCTGTCTCGTTGGAATGAGTCTCACTGGACGGTTGGTCAGGCGGCACCCAAGTTCCGTCGAGATCAATTTCTTCCGCTGAAATTTCCTCTGGCAGATTACGACCAGACGTGTCAGCTTTTGCTTCGCTGGACACCCATGTCTCATCCACATTCAGAAGTTGGTCTGTGTCTGAACGATGGTGATCGGAATCAGCCGGAGCAGACTGTTCTTCGGGAGTCCATTCTGAGTCTTTTATTTTTTCAGCACCTTCGCCTTGGTCTGAACCCAAAAACGCAGCTCGGTCACTTGGCCCAAAAGGAAGATCAGAATCCGACGCGAAGCTCAGATCGGAATCTTCTGGGGTCTCTTGAGGATCGTCGGGCGACGAATTCGAATTGGAATGATTATTCGTCATGATGGCTGCACGGGCGGAAGAAAGCGAAGTATTCGAAAAACTGAGTCGAGATTGACAATAAAAGATAAAGGCCGAGATCTGGCTTACTGGCCTTCAATCGGAGGAGTCTGGCAAAAGTCGGAGCGGTGTCGAAGGTTCTGCATTGTTCGAGATGTCAACGAATGGTTGGATTGAATTGGTCTTCGACGACTGCGCGAACGATATCTTGAAACTGCACCATATGCCGAAGCTGCAAATCCTGTCACAGCAGCTGACTCCGAAACTCCCGAATCCAGTCCTTCAGTAGCATGGTCGTCGAACGCATCACGATCAGCTGTGATGCTGGCTTGATCATGTGATGTCAGTAGGTGAGCGTGACTTGAAGTGACAAAGTTTGTTTCAAACTGTTGAGTTTGATCAAACGGAATGGAATTGCGATGGAAGGAGGATGGAAGGCTTGATTCGCCAAGAAGAATGCCTTGCCCCAGTTCTTTCCCATCGCTCCTCCTGCTGGAAGAATGGCTCAAAGGTTCAGGCTGTTCATCACCATTCTGTTCATTGGTTGGATCTTGGTGCGTACCATTTTGTTGGGTATTAGGATTTGAATTTGATTCCTGACGGGAATCCGAATCTTGGCCGAAATCTTCGGCTTGCTGAAATTCCAGATCAAAGAGTTCAGCGGGTTGATCAGTTTCGAAGAATGATTCTGAAGCGGGGCCCGGTCGGCCTCCTGTAATTTCAAACTGAACCACAGGACGTTCGACCTGCTGTCCTCCTGTTTCTGTTACCAGCCAAATTTCATAGCCTGCTCCATCTTGCAACTCGGAATTTTCGGCCACAAATTCTTCGAACGCTTGGCGGCTTGTAATCAGGTCGCTGTCGTTAATTCGAGCAATCACGACTTCCGCTTCGGCGTCGAGTTCAAAATAACGTCGAATCTGCAAATAGACATCTGTGCCAACTCCTGCGTCTGATGCTCCGGCCTCGCCAAAAAACGCGTCTCCAGCAATTCGAGAAATGGCAAGAGCATCAATGGGAGCAGCCACTTTGGGCGGGTCTGCTACAAATCGCTCGCTCGGTTCAAACCTAACAAGTCCGGGAGGTGGCCCAGCGATAAATTCAAACTCCGCCAACCCAATGGGCCGCCCTGTCGGGGTGTCAACGACATTTTGCAGTGGAAAGGCGCTTGACGCTTCCGCCTGCAAGTTGCGAAGCCCATTCGTGTCTGTGGATGTGAGCAAAGATAATCCCGCTGCGGTGGGCGAGATAGCAACTCCCGACGCATCCGTGACTGCAGACGTCACTCCGGTAAATGCACCTGCGGTTGAAACGGTTGTTGGCGACGTGGGGTCGACGGCTCCTGTTCCGAACACGTTGATCGATTCATGTTGAGCCACACTAAAGCGTACTCCAATGATATTGGGGTTCTGTTCTCGCCCGTTGCGATCGTTTGTTGTGGTGACCAAATCGCTGGAAGTGAACAAATGCTCGATTTGATAGCGTTCGCCTCCTTCGCTAATGACAAAGATACTTTTGTCGCGATCGGATTCGTCAAAGACAAAGATGCCTGAAGCCTGCTGCACGGCAGGACCAGCCACTCCGTTTGTTGTGGGATCGATAATCGTGATGACTCCAAAGTCAAAAACGACCTCGAGATTTTCTTCACCAGCGACTCCAAAGACAAAATCCAATTGCCCTAAAAGACCATTTTCTGTTGCCGTCAGATTACTGCGACTGTTGGCAGCATCCGTTAAAGTGACGAAGGCCGTTTCAGCTCCGGTTGTTGGGGCTGATGTAAATCCAGACGGGCGAGGAGCAATCTGCCGGGCAACTCCACCATCTGTGCGAAGTTCAATGGTTGCTGGGTCTCCCAAATCAACAATTCCGTTTGTTCCATCAGTACCAGCTAAGATGTCAATGCGGTCGCCCGTTGCGTCTACAAAATTACCTGCTATTGGATCTTCATCCGTCGAAATGACTGTTCCATCTGCCAAAGTAAAATTGCCCGAACGGCTGATTAAGGTAATCGTTTCATCGATCGCTGTGGTGGAAGTGTCCGACGCAGCGTTGATGTTTTGATTGACAATGAGATTGCCTGTCGACGTCACGTTGATATCACCGGCATCAGAATCGATCCCTGCGAAGCTGGCTGTCGAAAGATTGCCAACATCCGCTACTGTGACGTTGGTCACGGTAAGGTTGGTGACATCATGAAATGAAATGTTTCCTCCTTCAGAAACATTTCGGATGGCGAGGGTCGACACGTCATTACTTGCCGCTCCCAGTTCAACATTCGCGGACACGATTTCTGCTTGTTGTCTCACCAGCAAACTCTCCGCTGTGATTGCTGCCGTTGCCGTTTGAGAAACCCGGCCATCTGCCGATAACGCAACCTGCGCTGTGCCAGCATTGACTTCGGCATTCAGCTGGATTTCGCCATCACCAACCACTGGACCATCCGCGTTAATCTGGATCACACCGTTGTTTGTGTTGAGTCCCGAAGTTGGGTCAAACGCCAGGGACGACGCATTCGGTGCGGCTGAAAAAGTCACACCAGTGACTGACTCAACTGTCAAAGACTGTTGGTTTTGAAATCCGATGGTTCCACCAACAGCCTCATTATCAATTGCCAATTGACGAACGGAATTCCCAGCATCCAAGATGACATTACCAGCTGCTCCGACTTGGCGAACAGCCAGCTGATTGGCCTGAATTGTGCCAGCCGCACTTTGATTCAGATTGCCATCAACTTGCAGTCTTACCGTTCCGTCGCCTGCCACAACAGCAGAATTAATCAGTAACGAATTTGTTCCAGCCGCTGCAACACCCGTGGCGATTGTGATGTCGCCGTCGTTGGATGTCAGACCTGTGGTTTCAGCGAACACAACGTTGGATACGATGTCTTCCTGAACTGTGCCAATGGTGAATTCGTCAACATCCTGAAAGACGATGGCTCCCCCATTCGCGGAATTCGCTCCGGCAAATGTGTTCACGTCATTCAGGGCAGCCAGAACGACATCTCCAGTCGCTGCGTTGTTTCGAATTCCTAGTTCATCGGCCACAATCTGACCAGAATTCGCTTGGCTGATGTTGCCCGTGAGCGTGCCTGTGCCGACCACAAATCGTGCGTCTGCATTGGCGACATTCACTTGTTGTTGTAGATCGATAGATTCGCCCGCTGTAACGAATAAACCGTTGCCTGTTGTGGTGAGTCCCGTCGTGCCAGCCACGGAACCAACGACAATGGAATCGGTGTCTGCAAATGTAATTTGACCGTTATTGTTTGCGGCCAACGTTGTGATGTTGTTGGTGGGATTGGTGAGTTCAAATGCTCCAAGACCAGAGAGCAGTAGCTGGTCTGACAGGATACGAGAATTCTGGTTTAAGTCAGCGGGAAGCTGTTGGACAATCCGTCCACCCGTCGTTTGATTCAGTATGGCTGTGTTGCCGTTTGTGTTGATGGCAGAAAGATCACCATCTAAGTCCGTCAACTGCAGGAGAGTCGAATCGCTGCTGATTGTCAGAGCACCGTTTGTTGTTGCATCGATTTGTTCAGCAGTAACGGAAACATCAGCAATGGTTTGAGAGTTCAAAAGAATGCGAGTGGCATTCAGATCGGCTGTTGCACCAAAGGAATCCGTGATCTCCCGACTTTCAAGTCGAAGATCATCGATGACAGTGATGGGAGCCTGTATGTCGATGTCGGCAGTGGTAATAATGGAAAGCGAATTTGCACTGGGCAATGCGGCAAGAGTGACGTCGCTAACACTGTCAACAAAGACATGGTTACCAGACAGTGTGTCGATGACGGAAGCAGACAGAAGGTCAACAGCAATGTTGCCATTCAAGACCGTGCCGGTGGCGGTCAGGTTGACTCGGTTCGCATCAATGCGAATGGGGGAATCGGGCGTAGGCTGAAAGATGTTCGTTCCTGCGGACCCTATATTTTCTGCAACCACACGAACGGTTCCATTCACCGCCGACAAATGAGCCCCCGCTCCGAGAGCACCTGCAGTGGCATCCAGAATATCTTCAGACGCCGTTAAGGAGATTTCAGCTCCCGCACTGTTGGCCACTGCATTTTGCAACTGAATGTTGCCATCATCAGCAGTCACCCTGATATCGCTGTTTGTGGAAACAACGTTCACCACTTCCACATCGCCCACATCCGCATCCAAAACAACCTGCCCCGATCCCACAACGTTCGTAGCCACTAAACCGCCAGCAGCCGTGCTTAAACGGATGGTACCGTTATTGGTGGATGTCACATTGCCAGCAAACGTGGCTGTGCCGGTGGTTTCTACTGCCAAACCTTGGTCGTCAACCTGAATGGAAGAATCAAAGACAGCACTTCCTGAAGTGATTTCTAGGCCAGACAGTACCGTTGAACTGCCAACCGCTGCAGCAAACTGAACCGCATCGTTCGCCGCATTAATTGTGAGGAACTGGTTGCCATCGACAGTGTCTTGAAATTGAATTTCACCGCTGCCCGTGGTTGTTAGGATCGCATCGCTCACCAAGTTCAAAGCACCTTGGTACGTTTGATGACCGCTTGTGGTGACATTTCCATCCAGCGTTGTGGTTCCCGTGATTCCCAATGCTGCCAGTGAGTTCGTGGCCCCCACATTTCCATTGATGATGGCGTTGCCCAAAATAGAAACGGACGGACTTCCGCCAGCTGCGGAATCCAATGAGCCTGTGATTTCGACTGACGTGCCTGACAAAGACACGTTCTGTTCGGCGACCACCGCACCGGTAAAGACTTGGCTTCCTCCAGCAGTCACCGATGAGGAATTCAGTGTGATTGTTGTTGCTGCAAAATTTAGGTTGCCAGTTGCCGTGACAGCCATGTTGATACGAATTTCGTCACCAACAGTGCTGCCCGTATCGATGCTAATATTGGTGTTGCTGTGGCCGTTTGCAGCAGAATCAATTGTAATCAGATCCGTTCCATCAACTCCTCCAGCCACTGTGTTAATCACAAGGTTGGTGTTGTTACGGAAGGCAGCAGTTTCAATTGCCACTCCATCGGATGTTCCTGAGACCAGCAGTGCGTCTTGAGTTCCTCCCGCAAAGAAATCTGTACCTTCTTGAATGGTGAGGACGTCGTTGGCACCGGGAAGATTTAAGGTGGCCGTTGCAAACCCGGAAATATCGACAGGTTCGAGACCTGTGAACTGAATGAGACTTCCGGAGACATTGACTTCGCCGTCTCCGAAGTTGACTGCATCTGGAGTGTAGGTAGCATTGAGAATGCCATCGCCGATCACCGCCAGTCCGTCACCAAGTCCTCCACTTTGCGCACCACCATCAAAGCGAATTCCAGTACCAACAATCGGGTTGCCGTTGGTGAAATCGACTGTCAGCACGTCGTTTCCGCCGTTGCCTTCCACGATAATTTGCTGAGTAATTAAGGCGACGTCAAAACGCAGCTCATCAGATAAAACGACCGACCCGGTCCCGAGATTCTGTTGATCGCTGCTGATGACCAATTCGTTCGTGGCATTATCAATCGAAATTGAAAAAGTGTTGTCTTGCCCAGTGGGTGATTCGTCCGACACGGTCAGTTGACCAGAAGCCAGCCGAACCAGTACGCCGGGATCGTCGTTCAGAATTGTCAGAACAGATGATCTTGCTGTTGCGTCAAGAAAGCCAGACGTGGGATTCACCAATTCTAGGTTCAAGGTTTCGGCAGTTTCCACAATTCCATCATCTGTGATGTCGATGGAAATCGTGGCTGATGATTGTCCCGCAGCAAAAGAAGCCGTGTAGGCACTGGTGGAACTGAAGTCGGTGCCCAGATTCGCTGACCCCGATGATACGCTGACCGTCACCGAATCCGCTGTTGAAATGTCTCCCGATCGATTGACGGTGACGGTCGCAGCACCTCCAGAAACGTTTTCGACAACCGAATCTGAAGTCAGGTCGAAGGCGAATGTCGACGTCAACGCGGTGAGCTGTACGTCGTTGCCATCGCCACCGGCATAGCTGATTTGGTATTCTTGGCCGCTTGTTCCCGTGACCGTGCTGCCTTCGGTTAATCCTGCAAAGGTGCCCGTGGTCGCAGTGCCATTGTTGTTGATTAACAGAATTGTTGTTCCATGACCGACAAGATTTTGATCGGCAATTGCCAACGTGGCTCCTCCGAGATCCACGGAACCAGAAACCTGCCATTGGTCGAAATCCGTGACGATGGCTCCACCGCTGGCCGGTGTCGATTCGATTCGAAAAGTGATTTCGGACCCCGCTGCGAACACTGCATCTTCGATTGTTCCAGCGGTCGCCAGTTGAACGTCATCAGCAACGGTCAGGCCGCCCGTAATTCCGGTGCCGGTGAAGTCACCATCGTTTAAAAAGATCGTGGCTGTCGAATCTGTATCAAACAGAGTCGATGAATCAACGGCGCTGAGAATCGAAAAGTTGGTCGCCGAATCGGTGGCAAGATGCTGGTCTGCAGCACTGCTGGTGGAAAGCTGATCGGTTGAAAATTGAAAGTCAGCGCCGAGGCTTCCAATCGCTCCTTCGGAAGTTGCTGTTTCGGATGCTGTCAGTGACAGTTCAGTTGAACTGAGTGTGGATGATCCAGTCGACTGGATGTTTCCGTTGGCTGAAAGAGACACGGTTGCCCCGGAACTGTCTGCGGATATTTGCAGGTCACTGGATTCCTGAATGGTCACATTGCCAACGGAAGTAAACGACAAGCTGCCAAAGTTCACCGAACTTGCCCCCGCTTGGTCAAGTTCGATTGATGCTGCGTTCAAAGACGCATTTGTGGAGACGTCAAGAATTGATCCTGAGTCATTGGTAATGGCCTGAGCGGAAACCAATGTCAAAGTCCCAGCCGAATTTGTGCCGTTGATCTGGGTGGCAGAATCTTCGTTGATCGTGACATCACCCGCTGCCACAAAGGTCAGTGTTCCGAAGTTGACAATATCTGACGTATTGTCTCCCAAGGTGATGGTGCCTGCCTGAAATTCAGCA
>CAYTUE010000136.1:0-10236 GCA_964441085.1 uncultured Planctomycetaceae bacterium | reverse complement strand
AACGCCGAACTCATCGCTGAACTCGACCGTCTTGAAGCAGAACGTACTTAGTTCAGCCAGCGGAAGGCAGCCCCCCACCGCTTACCAATGAGCCCTGTCCGCTTGATCAGAACAAAGCTTGTACTGGGGGCTCCATCCCTTCACGTTGCATACCTGTTTTTGCCCACCACAACCTGATGGCTCACCACCACCAAGATTCCGTGGCGTGAAATCAAAAGACATTTCCTGAGCAGGGAATAGGGTTCACCACGCGTGAATGTGTACGTTCAGTAGAAAGTGCCGACTTACCTGCTTCATGCTGCGCTGCGTCTCGCAGAAACTGCCGCTTTTCAGGTGAATCGGAAATCCTTAAAGTCCGCCTAGCCCTCCAAATTGGTTTGATCCATGAGATTGGTCTCATCGAAACGACCTGTAAGACCGACACTGACAAGGACGAGGCATTCGGTATTGCCCGTTGTCTTGTAATTCCCAGCGCCGATTCTGTCATCGGAGGACTTGTTCTGATGTCTCGCACGATAATCACTGTTACCTGTGTTGGTTTGCTCACATCCACACTGTTACTCGCAGGTTCCGAAAATCCTTTCGCTCGCTGGGAACAGGTGCGAACTGAAACTGAAAACAGCTTGCAGCAGTCTTCTGAACTGAAGCCAGCGGGCCAAAAACCAATCGCAACCGCGAGTGGTTCAGCAACTCAGCAAGTCTTTTTCAATGGCCGGCAAACGCCCGCCAAAGAATCGCTGACTGTTGAAAACCCAGTCTTCCAACAAGAAAGACTGGAAACTGTTTCACCACCACCACGTCCATCAGGCGTGGTTCATGCTTCTGCCGTCATGCAGGAAGACACCCCCACAATTCAACAAGTGGGCGCCGAATTCTATGAACTGTTTGACGAACCAGTTAGCGGTACAACCACAGCTGGAAACCAATCCAGCAGCACCCTGCAAAACGATGACAATCCCTTCACCGAATTTCTTGCTCAAGAACAGCCGCAAGATGCTGGTGGCGAAGTCTTCGATCTTGATCCTCCTGCCATGGATTCTGCCAGCCCAAGTGTGGCGATGCCGCAGGATTTCACTCGCCAAGATGTGATGAGTTCCAATGTTGTGACTGCTGCGGACTTTGGTCTAGAAGACTTCGGTGGCCCTGTCGTCACACAGTCCGATGTGAACCCATTCGAAACAGCGCCCCCAACAACTCCCCCAGCTGTGTCATCGATTACTCCTGTAAGCTACCGTCCGGAACCAACCGATGGTGCTCAGCAGTCTCGAGTCACCGTGGAGTGGGTTCGTCGAGAAGAATTCAACGTAGGCCAACCGTCTCAGTGCGAACTGCTTGTGCGTAACGATGGCGGTCATCCAGTACGGTCGATTGAAGTTGAAATTGTGTTGCCTGAAGGCATTCAAGTCACTCAAGCCGTTCCTGCTCCTACTGCGACTTCAACAAGTGCCACGTGGGCCTACCAACAACTTGCAGCGGGCGAAGAAAAGACAATTCAACTCACAGTGATTCCTCAACAGGCTGGCGACGTTCGCATGGACGCGTTTGTACGAACCACGGCGGCAACTGCATCCATGGTTTCTGTGAAACAACCACTGCTTGCCATCGATGTTGCTGGTCCAGAATCTGTCGAACTCGGACAGCAGGTTCACTACACAGTGACCGTTAAGAATCCGGGAACCGGTCGAGTCGATAATGTCATGATTCAGGCAGCTATCCCTGAAGGACTTCAGCATCGCCAAGGCGGTTTGCTAAATATCGATGTCGGAACACTCACCCCCGGCGAACAGCGTCAAGCTCGACTTAGCCTGACGGGTACTCAAGGAGGAAGCCGACAGCTTTCTGTACGAGCAATTGGAGATCACGGGTTAAAACAAACAGCAACAACAAACATCGAAATTGCTGAACCGAAGCTACGCATTGGTGTTCGAGGCCCATTGGTTCAAATGGCTGGAGCTGATGGCGATTACGAATTGGTCGTCGTAAACGAAGGCCAAGCCGAAAGCAATAACGTTCGAGCTCGCTACCAGTTGCCTGAAGGCTGCACATTTGTGTCTGCTTCTGCTGGCGGTCACTTTAACGCACAAGATTCAACTATTGAATGGTTCCTTGGAACACTGACTCCTCACGCTGCCAAGCAATTCAAGGTCACTTTGAAAGCCACAACCACCGGCGAATTGGCTCATAAGGTTGGCGTGATTTCTGAGCAGGGAAAAATTTCAACTGCTGTCCACAGAACTCAAGTCAAAGGCAATGCCAAGCTTGAACTGCAGATTGCAGGTGGTGGTTCTTCTGCCAAAGCAGGAGAAGAGTTGGTTTACAAAATTCAAATCAACAATGTTGGTCAAGCGGCTGCAAGCAACGTAGGACTTTCCTTCGAAGTTCCTCCGGGAATCGACTTGGTCGAAGTCACGGGCCCTTCAGAATACATCGCAGACAACGGTGTTGTGATTTTCAGAAGCCTACCAGAAGTTCAGAATGGCGAGTCGGTCGGCTTTACGGTTCGAGCCCGCTGCACTCGACCAGGCGAACACAAGGTTCGTGCTCGAGTTGCCAGCCAGTCGATTAAGAAGGCGATTATCGCAGAAGACACCACAACTGCTCGTTAGAAACAGTTAAGGTGTAATTCAATCAACGAACTCCTGAATTCGACATAGTCGCTTCAGGAGTTTTTTTCTGCGCGATGAATCAATCAGTCCGTTTCAAACCCAATCGTCAACCTCTCACACATTGGTATCACCACTTGAACATTACCTGTTGAACGTTGTGAAAAGTGAACTAGACTGAATGCAGCAGCCGTCTGCAAACAGTGAAGGTGTTGAGCTTAATGGAATCCGCCCAAGAAAAGACGAACCACGTATGGCGGCTCTTCGGGTTTACGTTCGCAATAACTGCATCATACATTCTGTGTCGAACCGTTGCTGATGCGGTTTTGCTGTCTCGACTCGGCCCTGAATCACTGCCGGTCATGATTGTTCTGGGAGCAATCACCGTAGGTGCCATTTCGTTTGTTTGGGCCAAGCGAACTCGCAAGCTAAAACTTCCCAAAGTGATTCGAATCACTCAATTGACCACGGCCATGGTCACTGCGGGCTTGCTGCTATTACTGTTGATGTATCCACAGTCTTCAACCGTCATTGGTAGCTTGTACTTGCTGGCTGAAATGAGAAGCTGCTTGAGCGCCATTTTGTTGGCGCTGCTTTTAAATTACGGAGGAGATCGCAATCCCGACAAACGCACGTTTGCTTTTGTCAATGCTGGTGCGCCACTCGCTGGCATCACGCTCGGGATTTTTATTGGTGCAGAAGCCACCGTTCTTTCAGCTCCTGGCTTACTCATTTTGTGCTGCGGGTTTGACCTATTGGCGTGGGCCATGATTGCGGGCTCCCCCATTGCTTCGAAGACGTTGATGTCTGCTCGAAAGCTGCGAACTCATTCGGAACCAACAATTTTTGTGCCCCCTGTTCAAGCTCAAGAACCTGAACAACGTTCGATCGCTTTTGGTAAACTCATCCTGTCGGTTGTCGTGTGCAAGACATTGGTTTTGACATTGATCAACTATGAATGGAAGGTGTTCGCGGCGGATCACTTTCGAATGAGTGAAGAACAGCTCACTGCCTACTTTGGTATTTTTTATGCCGTTTCAGACGCACTGACTTTGATCATCCAGTTAGCCATCGCAAAGTACTTTTTAAAGCACCGCACGATGGCAATTGGCTTGTTTGTGCTGCCCGTGTACTTGATCGTGATGGCCACTGCGACTTTGCTCACAACCAATCTGATGGCCTTGTTTTGGTTGATGACGTTTGCTCGGGGAAGCTTGGTGATTCGTCGCGGCCTCTATGATGTCATCATTCAGGTTCTATACGGATGGCTTCCTCGCAAGTCTCGACGAGCCACCGTTGCCAGCATTTTGGGAATTGCCAAGCCCATCACTGAAGCTTCGACTGCAGTAGGAATCGTCGCCTTAGCAGCCATGATCCCAACAGAAAACCTGACGTGGCTATGGATCCCCGCGTTACTGATCTGGAGCTATGTCCTCGCCAACTTAATCCGGTTTTGGAAGAAGCTACCAAACACATTTTTCCCAAAACCCAACTCAACACCAGCGATGATTCTTCCCGTGGAAGGCTCGTCAGTCTCTCGCAATGACAGCCCCACTTAATGTCCTGCTGGCGAACCTTCTGGGCTTCATGGTGATGGCAAACTCACAGCAGAAATGCAAAAACAAAAACAAAAACAAAAAGCCTCTGAGTCAAATTTATGTGACTCAGAGGCTTTCAATTGAGCGGAGAGAGGGGGATTCGAACCCCCGGTCCGGTTACCCAGACACAACATTTCCAATGTTGCACAATCGGCCACTCTGCCATCTCTCCGGCGACCTTTTTTCATCGAATCAAATCGATGAAATCTCAAATCCGCATCGAATGAAATCGATGAAACCTCAAATTCGCATCGAATCGATGAAACCTGAATCGGAAATCTAAAACCTTCTGATCGACATTCTCAGCATAGGTTCGTGAATTTTCGGCGTATCCTAGCTAAGAATTTTACTTTCGCAACATGTTTCCCCGCTTCCTTGAAATTGCTCACCGAACAGTGCGGCATTTCACCTGAAGTTCGCCTTTTTTCGCAGGGCAGCGACAGCGCGTTGAGCAGATCGAAGCAAGGCAGATGCCGTTCCCTGTGGCTTGCCTTGAAATCATGAAAACTGGCTTGGCGCAAACATCATTGACTGGCTGCTTGTGCGTGCAAGAAGTCTCGAAATGCCTGGATCAATTTGCTTTGGAAGCGATATGGGTTCCAAACGATGGCTAATGTTCGAGTTGGCTGAGACCCAGACAGCGATCGATACACTCGGCGATCACTTTGATCTCGCTGGCGAGCCATTTGGGGGATCATGGAAATGCCGTGAGACAACGAAACCAGTTCTTGCACCATTGTTAACTGGCTGGTGCGGCCTACGGAAACAGGTTGCACAGATTTCTGTCGGCAGAAAGAAATGATGTTGTCCGAAAGGCAATGAGCTTCATCCAAAAGCACGAATGGTAGAGCCGCGATATCGGCCAAATTGATTGCCTTTTTCTTCACGAGAGAATGTTCGAGCGGTAACACCAAGAGCAGTTCTTCTTCAAACAGTTCTTCGACTTCCAAGTATTTTACGGGGACAGGAAGAGCCAGAATGGCTAAGTCAATTTCGCCTTGAGTACAGCTTTTCAACAACTGGTCGGTCGTGTTTTCTTGAACGATCAAGTTGGCCGCTGGAAATGATTCTGAAAACTGCTTCAGAATTTGCGGCAAAAAATAGGGAGCTACCGTGGGGATGGCTCCGATACGAATTCGCCCGCTTTCGCCATCATCTGTGATTTCGGCTTTGGTGTCTTCGATCAATGAGAGAATTTGTTGTGCTCTGGATTGCAGCAGTGTGCCTGCTTCCGTAAGCACGATGGAGCGAGTTTTTCGTTCAAAGACAGGCTGCCCCAGTTCGTCTTCCAACTTCTGAATCGATCGGCTTAAAGCAGGTTGCGAAATGTTGAGAGCTTCTGCGGCTCGCGTAAAACTGCCTCGTTCAGCGGCTCCCAAAAAATATCTGAGCTGATCGATTTCCATCTGATTTTTGCTTTCCCAATTTACCATGCACTAAAAACATGAGACATAGGTGTTGAATGCATTCGACTTATTACAGCGAAAAGCAGATACTTTCAACATGAGTCACATGCACAGGCAATTTTTCTGTGGCTTGATCACTTTACGAACCGTTTTTCCAAGCAGGCAAAGAACATGATTTTAGGATCGTTTCCTTTTCGAATCACCACTGCCATGGCCTTGTTGTGTACGAGCACAGCAGCCTTCGCCCAAAGCTCAGCTCCTAACTTGAAAGCAAAAACAATGGACGTCAGCAAATGCCCAGTGATTGGCGCGGGTGCTGCCAATCGTCATACAGTCGCCGGAGCGGCTTCGAATCGCGATTGGTGGCCAAATCAGTTGAACTTAAACATTCTGCATCAGAATTCCGTCAAAGGAAATCCGATGGGGGATGACTTCGACTATGCCGCAGAATTCAAAAAACTGGACCTCGACGCTTTGGCCAAAGACGTCGACAAATTGCTCACGACGTCTCAAGACTGGTGGCCTGCAGACTACGGCCATTATGGTCCTCTGTTTATCCGCATGGCATGGCACAGTGCGGGTACTTATCGAGTCACAGACGGCCGAGGCGGAGCTAGCGATGGAACTCAACGATTTGCTCCTTTGAACAGCTGGCCTGACAATGTCAACCTCGATAAGGCTCGTCGCCTATTGTGGCCGATCAAGCAAAAATACGGTCACCAAATTTCTTGGGCCGACCTGATGATTTTTGCTGGTAACCGTTCTTTGGAAACCATGGGACTGAAAACCTTGGGCTTTGCTGGCGGTCGAGTTGACGTTTGGGAACCTCAACAAGACGTCTTTTGGGGAGCCGAAAGTGAATGGTTGGGCGAAAAGCGATACACGGGCGAGCGTGAACTTGACAATCCTTTGGCTGCTGTGCAAATGGGATTGATTTATGTGAATCCTGAAGGCCCTGACGGCGAACCAAGTGCCATCGAATCTGCGAAAGATATTCGAGAAACATTTGCTCGCATGGCAATGAACGATGAAGAAACGGTTGCTTTGATTGCCGGAGGTCACACATTCGGAAAGGCTCACGGAGCAGCCAGTCCCGAAGGCACGGTTGGGCCAGAACCTGAAGGTGCTGCTCTTGAAGATCAGGGTTTAGGCTGGATCAGCAGTCATGGCAAAGGCAACGCCGAAGACACGATTTCGAGTGGTCTTGAAGGAGCTTGGTCAACGACTCCCACACAGTGGTCGAACAGCTACTTCGACAATTTGCTGGGTTACGACTGGGACTTGGTGAAAAGCCCAGCGGGAGCATGGCAGTGGACTCCAACAGATCCTGACGCACAAGGCACAGTTCCTGACGCTCATGATCCAGATAAGTCGCATGCTCCGATCATGTTCACATCTGATATGGCTTTGCGATTCGATCCAGAATACGGCAAAATTTCAAAACGCTTCCATGAAAACCCAGATCAGTTTGCCGCTGCCTTTGCCAAAGCATGGTACAAGTTGACTCACCGAGACATGGGGCCTGTATCTCGATGTTTGGGACCAGATGTTCCTGAACCTCAACTGTGGCAAGATCCGATTCCTGCAGTGACTCACAAGCTGATTGACGACCAAGATGTCGCCGCATTGAAGGGGCAAATCCTCGCTTCAGGCCATTCGGTTGGTCAGTTGGTCTCCACAGCTTGGGCGGCAGCGTCGACATACCGAGGAACCGATATGCGTGGTGGAGCCAACGGTGGCCGACTGCGTTTGGCTCCTCAAAAAGATTGGCCTGTTAACAAGCCCGAAGAACTGACTCAAGTTCTGGCATCACTGGAAGCGATCCAGCAAAAATTCAATGCTTCTGCGAAGGATGGTAAGCAAGTTTCTTTGGCAGATGTGATTGTGCTGGCTGGCTGTGCGGGCGTCGAAAAAGCGGCGGCTGCAGCGGGGCAAGAAGTAAGCGTTTCGTTTACTGCGGGCCGAGCCGATTCGTCTCAGGAACAAACAGATGTCGAATCATTCGCAGTGCTGGAACCGACAGCTGATGGTTTCCGCAACTACTATTCGCACGACCTAGATCGTCCGGCTGAAGAATTGTTGATTGATCGAGCCAGCATGTTGACCTTGTCGGCTCCTGAAATGACAGTTTTGGTCGGCGGCATGCGAGCGTTGAATGCGACCTCAGGAGTTCCCGGCATGGGGATCTTCACGAAGCGTCCTGAAACCTTGACCAACGATTTCTTTGTGAACTTGTTGGACATGAACACCACTTGGAAGAAGTCGGAGATCTGTGATCACTTCTTTGAAGGTCGAGATCGCAAAACAGGTGCTGTCACTTGGACGGCCAGTTCTGTTGATCTCGTGTTTGGATCCAATTCTCAGCTACGAGCCATCGCTGAAGTTTATGCAAGCGACGATGCCGACGAAAAGTTCGTGAATGACTTTGTTGCGGCTTGGACCAAAGTGATGAACTTAGATCGCTTTGATGTCAAAAAGTAACGCGGGCGAAGATTGCAATCGCTTGATTTGCCTTGCTGGCTAAAGAAAGTCGACAAGGTACAAAAGCAGAAACACGGATCATCGGTGATGATCCGTGTTTTTTTTGTGCAAACCAAAACGTCAGGCTTCAAAACCCAGATGGAAATGAAGCCGTGTCGAGATCAATGTTCAACTATCCCTGAGACGCCACGACGTCAGACAGCACAGTTGAAACAAAGCTGTCACTGGTTTCAGCTTGAGGCCGTTTTTTTGTTGGCGAAGCATCGCTTGGCTGTCCCAAGTCGTCGGGCATGGCAGTCGTCAGCCCCTGTTCCGGTTCAAGACCTTGTTGGTCCGCCGAAGTGGTTGTGTCACTTCGTCCGTTTGCTGCGAAATCAGCAGGCGGATCGAACGCTTGGCGACTGGCACCTGCATCGCTGACACAGTCACCGGTTTCGCTGGTTTCAGTTTCACTGGTTTCAGTTTCACCGTTCAGCAATCTTTGAAATTCTGTGTCATCGAACTGAGGTGATGAGATGGCCATTTGACCAAAGCCACCGCCGAGCAGCATCAATCCCAGAACCATAAACAGACCGGTGGCAGGCAACGATACGGCTCCTGCTCCTCCCGCATCATGAAGGGCACCGGCGGCGACAAACAACATCAAACCAATTCCTCCGGTCGCCAAAATCAGTCCGAAGAAAAATGGCTTCGGCTGAAACGGACGTGGTTCTGAAATGTGTGACGGTTTTGTTTGCTGCTGTGCTGGCGGAGAAAGAAACGAAGACTGAAACTGCTGATCAGTGGTTTCGGTATTGTTTACTGAAGCGGTTTCCTGTTCAGTCAACAGTGTGTTTTGATCTTCCTGGTGTGAGTGATCGTTCGTCATTTCAAAATCCTTTCATGCTGTTTCAGCAGGTCTCAGAAAACGCGTTCATGCGGCCTGTCGGAAATGACAATTCAGCCGGTTCATGAACTCACGTGTGAGATGGTTTCTGGAACGGACGAGCTGCTGTGCCGGTTCAAAAATCCGGATCAAAATGAAAGAAAAGTTCTAAGATTCTTTCGACAGCGACGAACGGACGTGCTTCTTTGAAGCCGCAAAAACACTGCTTTTTTGCGGATCACTTGCTTGAAAGGCGAGGCGAAAAGGAAATTGCGGAAAATTTGAGTTTCATCGCAAATTCCGCCAAAGAAAGTGGCTGCGAGCGCGAATGTCCCAGTATGAGCCAGCTGATGTCTCATCACCATTCTGCCAAACGCTGCCGCCAAACGCAGCAATGGAATCTGACTTACGAGGAGTAGAGAAACGATGATTCGCAAATTCATTTTGGGCGCTGTTGCCACTGTTGTCGTTGCGGGGTTAATCTTTGGTCGAGAAGCGGGAAGTTATGCTCGCACCGCCTGTGAAAATGTTCGCAATGCGGTGAAGTCTGAAATTACTCCCGAATTTGAACTCGCACGAATTCGCACAGAAGTCACTCAGTTGATCCCCGACATTCGCAAGCACAAGCGAGAAGTTGCAGAGCTAACAGTCACTGTTCGCGACATGGAACGCAGCATTGCTCGCAAACAGACTTCGCTGGATTCTCAACGAGTGACCGTGCTTGCGATGCGAGCTGGCTTAAAGACCGAACAGGGCATTTACAAAACGGCTTCTCATAGTCGAGCGACAGCGGAAGCCAACTTGGCTCGAAAATTTTCCCGATACAAAAACTTAGAAGACTCGCTTGCTCGAGACAAACAGTTGCTGACGGCTCAACGCCAAACATTGGTCGCCAATCAGCAAAAGCTGGAAACCGTGATGTCCAGAAAAGAAGAGCTAGGGATTGTTGTGACTGAATTGGAAGCTCGCCTAAAAACGATCCAAGCTTCAGAAGCCGTCAACAACATTGTTGTTGATGAAACTCGATTGACTCAGGTTGAAGAAATGATTGACCGCTTAAATCATGAACTGGATGTCCGAGAATCTCTGCTGGAAATGGAAGGTCATTCTGCTGAAAACATGGGAATCGATCAGGACTTCGATGTCATCGAACGAGAAGACATCACGTCTGAAATCGATGGCTACTTCGGTATTGAATCTGAAGCTGGCGAAGACAGTGAATCGGGCCTGCTAGGAGCGATCTAACAGGCTGTTGGAAAAGGTAACCCGACGTGCCAGTTACG
>CAYTUE010000135.1:0-10406 GCA_964441085.1 uncultured Planctomycetaceae bacterium | reverse complement strand
CTGTGCAAGAATGTCTGCGGCGAAATGAATGGGCTTGAGATAAAACGGCAGGAAAAAACCGACTACGACTGCAGCACATTTAGAATAGGTTTGGGAGCAGGCGGTTGGAATTCGTCAGCTTCATCAATGTAGTCATAAAACACATTGCGTTGGCGAGGAATATAGCCGGTGTCTGTAATGCACCGGCGAATGGTATCCAGTGTCAAATGGTGCACGGTTCCTGCTTCCGATACCACGTTTTCTTCGATCATCAGGCTGCCCATGTCGTTGGCTCCAAACATCAGAGCCATCTGTCCCACTTTTTCACCTTGAGTCACCCATGATGATTGGATATTGGGAATGTTATCCAGATACAGTCGGCTGATCGCCTGAGTCTTTAGGTATTCAAATGCACCCGCTGGCGCGATATCGCTCATCTGCGTATTGTCTGGTTGAAAGGTCCAACAGATGAACGCAGTAAATCCGCCGGTTTCATCTTGGAGTTCTCGAACACGTTCCAAATGTTCGATGCGTTCTTCCATTGTTTCGACGTGGCCAAACATCATGGTGGCCGTTGACTTTCCACCCATCTGGTGCCATACCCGCATGACGTTGAGCCAGTCGTCCGTGAGGACTTTTCCTCGAGTAATTTCTTTGCGTACTCGGTCAACCAAAATTTCGGCTCCTCCACCAGGAATGCTTCCTAAGCCAGCATCTTTCAGGCGTTGCAGCACAACTTCCAAAGGCTGCTTGGCAATTTTTGTAAAGTGATGAATTTCTGGAGGGCTAAAACCATGCACGTTGACTTGAGGAAACTCTTTTTTGATGGTGCGTAGCATGTCTTCATACCATTCCATCTTCAGTTTGGGATGCAAACCGCCTTGCAGCAGAATCTGGTCTCCTCCCAATTCTACTGTTTCTTTGATCTTCTTGAGAAGAGTTTCGATTGGCAGCACGTAGACATCGGAATGATTGGGCGAACGATAGAACGCGCAGAAATCACATACAGCCGTACATGCGTTGGTGTAGTTGATATTGCGATCGATGTTATAAGTGCGGAATGGTTCCGGATGCAGACGCCGACTGACAGCATCAGCAGCGGCTCCAATGGCCGTGATGTCGTGAGACTGCATCAACTGAAGCCCTTCCGCTGGATTCAGTCGGTTGCCGGCAACAGCTTTATCAAGCAGTGACAAGATCGGTGAAGACGGGGCTGACATGGCGATTGACCAATTGATGCTCAAGAGCAAGTTGATGAAAAAGATTCAGTCCAGCTCGTTCAGCCGACGTCATCGTGTAATATAAATTATTGCGAAGGTAATTTTCTGCGACTGGAACGGCAAGATTCAAATTGTTCGCTTCTGCTGCTGCAATTTCGTGAAGATGGCTGACTCCAAGATCTCGCGTTTGCTCCAAGACGTTCGCAATACCAGTGGTGTTGGCATTTTTTTGAGCCACCCACATTGCGAATACAAACGGAAGCCCTGTCCAGTCGTTCCAAATTTGGCCCAAGTCCATCACTTCCACAAAGGGTTCGTCTGGATCATGCATGGCTCGATCACCGATCAGCAAAACAGCATCCGCTTGGCTGTGTTGAGTCGACGAGGCGAGACTGAGAGATTCTGTCTTCGGGTGAACTCCGTATTTTTCAGCCAGCACAATTTTTGCCAACGTTGCGCTGGTACGAGATCCTTCGTCCAATGCGACGGTGCGGATTTCTCCCGGATGGACTCGGCAAAATAATTTCACACTCATCACGGGGCCGCGAGCTGCGACACAGGCGTTTGATAGAATTTCGTAGTCGTTGCTGCGAAAGTATTCGATCGATGGAATCAAAGCGACGTCCAGTTTTCGCTTGGCCAATGCATCGGCTAAGCGGCTGGGGTAGTCTAATGTGACCGTTGATCCCGGCAGTTGTTCGGCAAGCTGATAGACGAGTGGGCGAGAATTCAAATAGCTGACAGCTCCCAATCGCACATGGGCGAGAGAGTTGCTGGCATCATTTTTTGAATTCGCAGGGCTTATCATTGTTGTTGCTCGCTTCAACTTCGAATCCCGAGATGTTGATCGACCGAGTGGCTGAACGGCAGCTTTGGTCGATGCTGATTCTACGGTTTCTTGCTTGTGGTCACAGTATAAACGTTCATCGGTCGACTCAAAACGACGATACAGGTCATCATCAAAAACCCGAACTCAGGAAATCAAATCAGACGGCGGGAACTGACCGTTTCATACTGATACTATCCGTGCTGGATTCCGATTTTTAACTGGTTTCACCACGAGGATTACGGAGTATTTTAATTCTCGAGGTTCCTTTTCGACGCTCATGATGCCCATTCCGCTTGATTTTTCCTCTGCGGTCCAGGATTTCCAGAAACATAGCCGATGTCAGACTTACCCTCCCTTAAAATTGCGATCATTGGATTTGGTACAGTGGGGGCAGGTGTGGCTCGCCTGCTTTCGCAGCAGCAAGAACAAATTTGCTGCCATGCTGGACGAAAGTTGGAAATCAGCCGAGTGGTCGTACGAGACATCACTCGCAAACGCGAATGGCTGCCCGAAAACGCTCAAGTGGGCACATCCATTCAAGATGTTGCCAACGATCCAGAAATCGATCTCGTCGTGCAACTGGTGGGAGGAATTGATCCAGCCTACGACTACATGACAACGTTTTTGAAGTCTGGCAAAGACATCGTCACAGCCAATAAGGCGCTGATTTATGAACATGGAGACCAACTTTTTCAGTTGGCCGCATCAGAACAAAGAACAATCGGCTTCGAAGCGGCTGTTGCTGGTGGCATTCCCATTGTTGGAGCCATTTCGCAGTCCTTAACGGGAAATCAAATTCACTCCATCGAAGCAATCCTAAACGGAACCAGCAACTTTATTCTGACTCGCATGCTGAACGACCTTCAGACCTACGACGACGTACTCAAAGAAGCTCAAGCCCTAGGATATGCTGAAGCTGATCCTTCCATGGATGTTGATGGCACTGATGCGTCTCAAAAATTGGCCATTCTGTCCGATCTGGCATTCGCTACTCCTGTCCGGTTGAATCAGTTTCCCAAGCAGGGCATTGAGCACATTCAACTGATGGATTTACAAGTCGCCGCAGAGCTGGGCTATCGAATTAAATTGTTGGCAACAGCTCGCCGTGATTCCGAATCACTTGAACTTGCCGTTCAGCCAACGTTAGTGGGCGTCCAACGCACGATTGCTCGAACTGAAGGAGCTGACAATATCGTGACAGTTCATGGAAGTGCTGCCGGACGATTGGTGTTTGCTGGAGCCGGAGCAGGCCAGCTTCCAACCGCGTCTGCCGTTGTGGCCGACATCATCGACTACGCCACAGGTCGTACAGCGGTCACTTTTCGTTCGATCTTAAAAGCTCGCCAAAGACCTGCACTGAATCTTCGACCTGCAGACGAATTACGAAGAAGCTACTACCTGAGATTCAGCGTCGACGATCGGCCTCACGTCTTGGCAGACATCACTGATGTCTTGGGACGGAATGAAATTAGCCTTTCATCCGTTCGGCAGGATCCTGGCCAGTCTCAAAACGCAAACGAACAGCAGACAGCCCGCCTTGTCATGATGACTCACGAAACCAGCGAAGGGCAACTTCGCAAAGCAACCGCTGAACTTCAGGCTCTGGGATGTATTCGAGGCGAAGGCATTCAATTGCCAGTCGTGTAAGCTTGGGCACCGTGTAAGCTTGGGCATCGTGTTCATCACAACATATCGTTCATCACAACGCATCTTCTGATGAACTGCCCTGCCCCAATGAACGGTTATGCCACGTGCCAGTGTTATGCTCACTAGCGCAACCAGCGTGACATGGCGGTCGCAGATTTACTCGGCGGTGCTCGGCGCTCGGCGCTCGGCGCTCTGAAGCGCCTTTGCCAATCAGTTGCTTCAATCACGCAAGCGATTATGAGTCCGTTGCTGTCTTTTCAGAAACCCGAGTTCCAATGGGTTCGCCGCTTACGACTCGTCCAATATTGCCGATCTTTTTGTAGTTGAACACCACGATTGGCTTTTTGTCTTCCATGCAATGATGGAATGCTTGAGCATCCATGACCTGAAGATTTTGAGCAATCACTTCCTTGTAGCTGATTTCCGTATAGCGGATCGCGTGAGGGTTTTTGATGGGATCGTCGGAATACACGCCGTCAACTTTTGTGCCTTTTAGCACGACGTCGGCATCAATTTCTCGAGCTCGCAAAGCAGCAGCCGTATCTGTCGTGACAAACGGGCTTCCTGTTCCTGCAGCCAAGATGACCACGCGACCCTTTTCTAAGTGCCGAATACAGCGACGGCGAATAAAGGGTTCTGCAACACCTTCCATTCGAATCGCACTTTGGACTCGAGTCGCCACGCCCGCACTTTCCAACGCGTCTTGTAAAGCCAATGCGTTGATCACAGTTCCCAGCATGCCCATGTAGTGAGCCGTGGATGGAATGATCGTGCTGCTTGCGTCGGCAAACTGCTTGCCACGCATAATGTTTCCGCCACCGTTCACGATGGCCAGTTCGACTCCCGCATCAACAACTTCTTTGACCTGAGCAACAATGCTGCCCAATTCCGTCATTGAAATCCCTGTTTCGCCTTCACGACAGAAACTCTCACCACTTAATTTCAACAGGACACGTTTGTAGATGGGGGTAATCGCGGGCGACGACATGAAACATTTGCTCCGGAAAAATACGGGGGATCAGAATCTTCGTTCTATCTGCAAATACGGTCAACTTGGCATCGGCGGTTAGAAAAAACAAGATTCGGACGCGAAGTGTGACAATTCCATCTGTTCTGTAAACCCAAGTTGTCTGATTGGCCTGCCTGACAACTTGTTTCTCGCGTCTCACTTTCCTGCGTCTTACTCAGCTCACCCACAAGCGAATCGAAAAGCCTTACGGTGGAGCCCGCAATTCACCCAACAGCTTGCAATTCACCCAACAACCTGCCTGTGCGGAATCATGCTGACTTCTGTGCAACGGTATTCACAGTGGTGACCCAAGCCATCTAGTCGAACAGATAGCTGACAGATTCATTTCGATGAACTCGACGAATGGCTTCGCCCAGCAGCGCGGCCACACTAATTGTAGTCAGATTGTTGATCTTGGAATCACTCGCCATGGCCACACTGTTGGTCACGACAACACCGTCGGCTTCTGACGCGTTCAAACGATCAACAGCTGGGCCACAGAAAACTCCATGAGTCGCTGACACGAAAACTTTTCGAGCCCCGTGTTGCCTTGCAACTCGAACGGCTCCTGTAATCGATCCTGCTGTTGTAATCATGTCGTCAAAAATAAGTGCCGTTTTGCCTTCGATCGGTCCGCCAATCAAATTGGCTTGGCGAGTTTCCAAGGCATTGGCTCGACGCTTATCAACAATGGCGAGGCTGCCTCCCAGATGCTCCTGATGCTGCAGACTTCGCTTAATGCTGCCTTCGTCTGGGCTCACAATGACCAATTCTTCTTCTGGAATATTCAACGACTGAAAGTGACGATCAAGAATAGGAGCTGCATACAAGTGGTCGACAGGGACATCGAAGAACCCCTGAATTTGAGCCGCATGAAGGTCCATGGTCAGCACGCGATGAGCGCCTGCTTCGACAATCAGGTTCGCCACAAGCTTAGATGTAATGGGCACTCGACCAGAATCTTTGCGGTCCTGGCGAGCATAACCGAAGTACGGAATCACAGCCGTAATACGATGAGCGCTCGCCCGCCGGCATGCGTCGATCATCACCAGCAGTTCCATGAGATGATCGTTGACAGGAGGAGACGTTGGCTGGCAGATAAAGACATCGCAGCCTCGGATATTCTGATTCAACTTCAGGCTGATTTCGCCATCCGGAAAATCGCCCACGTCCACTCGTCCAAGCTGAATCCCTAGATACTCTGCGATTTCTCCGGA
Source organism: uncultured Planctomycetaceae bacterium (assembly GCA_964441085.1). Lineage (GTDB taxonomy): Bacteria > Planctomycetota > Planctomycetia > Planctomycetales > Planctomycetaceae > Fuerstiella. The sequence continues at coordinate 4,505 of CAYTUE010000135.1, read as the reverse complement.
CAGTTGCGTGTTCGCTCGTCCACTGAGAATCGTCAGTTGTTCGTTCATTGTCACTGGAACCGCTTAAAACACAGGTAAAATCGGTCGTGCGAATTACTCAAAGCGATTTGGGGTGCTTGCAAAAGCAATCCCACACTCGCATGTCCACCATGCTGACACGCGAATGATGCTGAGTCAATTCGTGGTGATTGGGCAGCATGGATAAATTAAAACTTCCGGACAGTTGGATGAGTTGCCGTGGTACACAGATCCACGGGTGTCGCCGTGATTTTGTCTTCGAAGCACAGTGTGACGTCGCATTCCGGCATTCGGCCACGATGACGGAAGTTGCCCGAATAGCGGTACCAAGCCACGTTTTCTTCGGTGCTCGGCTGTTCAGACGCGGGAACTTCTTCAAACTGAATATCGTGAGACTTCAGGTTTTGAGCCGCAAAGGTGATTTCATCTGGGTGCTGGTCGCCTTCAATCGCTGGAAAATTCAAATTCCAGAATTTTCCAGCAGGAAGCCGATATTCGGCGCTGATTAGCTTTTGGATGATTCGAGTCACATGCGGCACCATGGCGGCCCAGTCTACAGGCTGATCGGGTTTCATGTAACGAGAAACTGCAATCGACGGAATGCCCAAGATGGCGGCTTCGCGAGCAGCAGCAGCTGTTCCCGAATAAAACAGGTCCACACCAAGGTTGGCCCCTGTGTTAATACCAGCAATGACGAAGTCTGGTTGGGTTTTTCCAGGAGCCTTCAAGCCGACTCGAACACAATCCGCTGGAGAAGCATCGACAATGTCGATTTCGCCAAATGGAGCGACTTCACGCCGTTCGACTTTGATTGGATTCCAAGTGTTCACTGCGTGCCCTTTGGCACTGTGACAATCTGCAGGAGCAGACACAGCAACAGTCCCCAGTGGAATCAACGCTTGATACAAAGCCGCCAAACCGGGGCCAGCGAATCCGTCGTCATTCGTAATCAGAAAATTCATTCGCCGTATCTTATGTGGATCAAGAAGAACCGTATTAAAAGACCAAAGCCGCAAGGAATCTTAGACGCATGCTGATGTGCAAAGCTCGCGACTTGCACACACAATGATCGTGCTGAGCAATGTCATTGGAATCATGAAAGAGATCAATTGGGGTCTGCAACCGGCAACATAATCTCAACAGTTCCAGAATCCTCTGACACATCCAGCTGTTAAGAAGTGGGCTGCTCGTTTGAATTGCTGTCATCGGAAGTGTTGGCAGAGGTTTCACCAACCATTGCTCGCCAATCGATTTGCACTGCGTCTGCCTTGAGACTTTCTAGGTCGTACAGTTCTCGTCCTTCTTCCGTGAACACATGCAGAACGACATCGCCGAAATCCATCAGCAGCCAGTTTCCTTCAGAACGATAGCCTTCGACTCCCAGTCGATCGTTGCCTCGATCACCCTTTAGCTGGCGATTTACTTCATCTGCAATTGCATGCATCTGACGACGGCTGGTTCCTGTGGCGATCACAAAGAAGTCAACAATACTGGCGATTTTGGTTAGGTCTAAAACGACGATATCTTTGGCTCGCATTTCATCCGCACATTGGGCACTGATGATTGCGTTTTCAAGACTTCGCTTGTACAGGTCTTCCGAACGGTCGGTATGAACGGTTTCCGTGTCGAATGTGGGATCAAACGTTGGTTCTTCCAAATCGCCCGGCCCCACCATTTCTGCTGGGTTGGCTTGCTCGTCTTGGCCAAGATCCGAGCCTGCAGCTGCTTGGTGAGTCGCTGACGCTGGATTTTTGGAAGTTTGGCTAGCAGGAATGTCTGTTTTGGGCACAGACACAAATTCATCAGAAGACATAACGTGCGAACTAAAAATGCGGTAATCAAAGACACTTCAAGGAATGATCCGTGTCGGAATTCTTGGTGCAAAGGCAACAATGAGCCTCACGACACGCTGCATCGTACGCTGGTTCTGCCTGATTTCCGATCCAAGTCTCAAAAATCCTCCGGACAAGACAATTTCGTCTTTGCGTAGCAGTTTAACGGAACAGTTCCCCTGAAATTTTCTCAACTGAAGAAATCAGGCCAATCAGTCTGCCAAGACTCATCCCCCACAGGCAACGAAATCGGCACCTCTGTCTCTGAAAGGATTGTCGAGCAACGCACGGCCAGAGCACAAACGCTGAGCAAGAATGACTGCCTTACCCCACTTCAAAGAGTCTCGACGCGTTTTCAGTGGTTTGTGCTGCGAATGATTCAAGACTCACTTCGTGAACATCAGCTAAGCATTCTGCCGTGTGAATCACCAAAGCCGGTTCATTACGTTTGCCTCGTTTGGGGTGAGGAGCCAAATACGGAGCATCCGTTTCAATCAAAATCCGGTTCAACGGAACCGTTTTTGCGACAGCTCGTAGTTCGTCGTTTTTTTTAAATGTCACCATGCCGGCAAAGCTAACGTACATTCCCATTTCAACGCATCGAGCGGCCATTGCGATGTCTCCACAGTAGGAATGCATCAAGCCATTCAATGGCCCATTTGCAAAGTCCTCTTCCAGCATTTCCAAGACTTCTGCTTCGGCTTCTCGGCAATGAACGACAAATGGCTTCTTGATTTCACGAGACAACTGAAGGTGTCTTCGAAAATAGTCTTGTTGCACATTAAGTGGAGCGTGGTCCCAGTATTTGTCTAATCCCGTTTCGCCAATCCCAACCACTTGAGGATGCTGAGACAACCGGACGATTTCGTCCCAGTCAGACGCGGCGGCTTGGCTTGCGTAGTTGGGCTGAATGCCCACAACGGCAGAAATGCAGTCGTGGTCATTGGCCAGCACGACAGCCGCTTCACTGGTTTGCAAGGTAATTCCAATGGTCAGCATCCGCTTGATTCCAGCATCCACGGCTCGTTGAATCACTTCTTCGACGTCCGGACGAAACGCTTGTTCGTCAAGATGGCAATGAGTATCAATGAATCGAAGTTCAGACATCGGAACGGCTCGTTCAGGCAAGAAAGAAAGCAACCAGACAGAAGTTTAGTGAAGTAAACCGACTTCGCCGAGTCTACAGCAAAAAGTTAACACTCGTCCGGAATTCAGCCACGACAGACGCTGATCCTCAAGCTGCAATCGATACCGCCCTGAAAACGAGACAGACGGAATGGAATTGTGGCAATCTGCGATTGTCTGTTCCGTTCCGGTTCGGAATTCCGTCTCACATTGCTCAGAATGCAGCCGCTCTGCATTTTTGCGTTTTGCAGCAATGCCCAACCTTGTCCACTCAGGAAATGCCCGTTCGTGTCGGAATTGACAGATCACGCCGAAGTCATTCGGCATTTGCACCGCAGTCCAGAACTCTTCGACCGTCTTGCCAAAGCAACGGGCAAAGAACTGGGCATTCAAATGAAGCTTCGACAAGACTATCCCGGAGACGTCGTTTCCGCTGCGATTGCTTTGCGAGAAATTCGAGCCAAAGTGGAAGGCAAATTCGACAATGCCGCACAACTGTGGCTGACTCGACAAGCCGTCGAACAATCAACCGCGTGGCAGATTGCTCAACACAAAGCCAAGCGTTTTCCAACATCTGAACGCGTCCTCGATTTGTGTTCCGGCATCGGAATGGATAGCAGAGCTCTTCTGCAACGAGGTCCAGTGACTGCCGTTGATGTGGATGAAGCCATGAGCCTCAGGACAACTTGGAATATGCAAGTTTGGTTGCCCGAACGAATCCATGAATTTCAGGTACTTAATGAAGATGCCGCAGCAACCGCACTGACGGGCATGCTGATTCATGCTGACCCCGATCGGCGCACAAAGCGAGACCTGCCAACGAAAAGGTTGGAACAATACCGTCCCGATTTAACTTGGATGCAAACCGCAGTTCAAGAAGCCAAGGGAGGAGCGATTAAGCTGAGCCCCGCTTCAAACTTCATGCAAAAATTCCCCGGCTGCGAAATCGAACTCATTAGCTTCAATGGAGAATGTCGTGAAGCAACAGTTTGGTTTGGAGAACTCGGATCAGACATTTCTTTCCGAGCCACCAGCCTTCCTACCGGAGAAACTTTGGCCGCCAATCCACTCGATGCATGGTGCGAACAAGCAGAAAGTTTAAACGATTTTCTATTCGACCCCGATCCCGCATTAGTCCGCAGTGGCCTCCTGGATGTCTTCGGAGAACAAAACAGCCTACAACGTTTGGACCCCGAAGAAGAATATTTTACAGGAGCTACCTGTCCGAATTCCAGCTTTGTTACCAGCTTTCGAATCGAAGCCATTCTGCCCAATAATTTGACAGGCTTAAAAAAGTATCTTCGCAAAAATCCGGCGTCACGGTGTGATGTCAAGTGCCGTCGCTTGAAAGTAGACGCCAGTCAATTGCAGACAAAACTTCCTCGAGGCGAAGGCCCAGTCAAGGTCATCTTCTTTTTGCGAGTTCAAGGCAAGGCGAAAATTGTGGTGACTGAACGAGTGAACTCATAACGCCCACGGAATTTGTCATCAAGCTAGGCCAGCAATCTTTGATTGCTAAATTTTCAACCG
>CAYTUE010000134.1:0-10505 GCA_964441085.1 uncultured Planctomycetaceae bacterium | reverse complement strand
AGCAAGTGCAGAATACGGCAGACTTTTGCGAACAACAGGATCGCAATCAAATTCATCACTCGATGAAGCGATGAGCCAAGAGAGCACTGTGAGCAACTTGCCCCAGCAACCAGCACTTTAGCAAACGCTGGCGGAGTCGTATATCGGGAGCAACGTTCGCTGAAAAGCAAACAGAAATCCATCCTTGAAACAGCATGAAGCCTGAATCTATGATCACAACGTGTGTATCACGAGGGGGATGCCACCGCGATCTGATGCAAATTCTGCATTCAGAGCCGCATTGGCCGATCCCTAAGAAGTCACAACATGTGACTCAGGCGATTGCGAAGATTCGCACGAAGAGAACGTCCAGCGACTTAGAAATCGTCGTCGTCAAAGTCGTCGTCCAGATCATCATCGTCGTCGTCGAAATCATCGTCATCGAAGTCATCGTCTTCGTCAAAATCATCATCGTCGTCGATGTCTTCTTCGTCATCATCTAGGTCGTCGTCGAGATCATCATCGTCGAGTTCATCTTCGAAGTCGTCGTCGAAATCATCGTCGTCTGAAAGACTGACGGCATGATCAACAAAATCAAGCGGCAGGATAGACGCTGCAATCAGACTTGATGGTTCAACATTTTCGGGATTTGACAATAGCAGCATTTTGCTCAACTCTTGGCAGACCTAGTTTGGGTGGATAGACAAATTGGTACTTATTCTACACGGTTGATACCGCTAGCAGGAAACGTGTGTCAAGAGCATGATTGTGCATCAATCCTGAAATTTACATTGAATCGAAAATCGTCCAATTCAACCGCCACAGTGTTGAATTTCGTATAGGTTGCTATCGCAATTGTCGCTAACCTTCAAGCTGTGAAATTTCTTTGTCGATGCCTGATGTTCTTAACATCTCACAGAAAGCCGTCAGCTTATCCAGCTGGTTCTGACTTCTGCACATATGAACCACTCTCCAGACCAAATTTTATTGACCGGAACAGGATTCTGGATCGTTGCTCGAGGCCAGAGTTTTGGGCCATTTGACTACCAGTGGAGTATCGATCTGCGCGGGCTAGAACTTCATTACCAAGGTCAAAAGTTTGGTGAAATCTGTTCCTCTGATTCTCTCTTTGCAGATCTCACCGAATTTCAATTGCCGATGTCCGTCTGTCGAGTTGCCGTGATTACGCTGGGAGTCATCGCCAATGGAATTTCATCCGGAGATTGCATCGACCAGAAAGCGGCTAAACTGATGCTGGCGTTAGATCAGTTTGGATATTCCCGATTTCAACTGCGTTCCCCTGATGAATACCGTACGGGCGAAAGCCAATCTCACTAGACTGCGTCATTCATCAATTTGCATCATCCAGCGACCGACGTGCTTTCGCTGCTTGAGACAGCAATGCTGTTACATCTTCAAAACGCCCCTCCTGCAATGCCTCACGCAGGTTCTTGGTAGCCGCTTCAAAGCGAGCCAAGCCGTCAATCACATGCTGCTGATTGCCTTGTAAGATGGATGTCCAGAGCTCCGGATCGCCAGCGGCGATGCGAGTCGTGTCTAAGAATCCAGTACCAGCAAACGCCAAGCTTTCTGGACGCACCACGGATGCCATCAGGGCAGCGACAACATGAGGCAAATGGCTGGTCATCGCCAAAATACGATCATGCTCGTCAGGGGCAAGACAGACACACCGGCACCCAACAGCCGTCCAAAACTGTTGAGCGCGTAAAATCTGTTGTTCGGAATGATCAACGGGCGTCAATACGCAAACACGGTCCTGGAACAGATCTGCATTGGAATATTCATACCCTGAATTTTCTGCACCAGCGATCGGGTGAGCACCCACAAACAAAGATTTCAGTGCAGGCAGTCCGGCAACTGTTCTGGCAATCTCAGCTTTCACGCTTCCACCATCGGTAATCAAAACGTCTGGTCCAGCAAGGTCAGCTAATTCAGTCAGCTGCCGCTGAATCACGTGTACTGGAGTACACAGCACCACAACACAGCGATCGGATAGCAATTCTGAAGTCAATTCAGAAACAGAGTCAGACAAAACACCCTGATCAACAGCTCCCTGAAGCCGTTCTGGGCAACGTCCAACGCCTGTCACGCGAACATTTGCGTAACGGCTTCGTATCGCGGCTCCAATCGACCCGCCGATCAAACCCACTCCGACAATAAAAATTCTGCGTTCTGAAAAACTTTCATTCATCCCCCGATCATAAGGCTGAAAAGTACCGATCGCAATTCGGTTTCAAGCCAAGCTGCCAAGATCAGGGTAGCTCCCCAGCAAATTCAGCATGGCAACAGCCAGAGGAGTCCAGACTGTCCCAGTGAGGTTGAATCGGAGTATCGGCGTTGTGGGTTTTCGCAGGGTGCATTGCATTCACTGTTACGAACGGCATCCAACCGAAAAGAATTCGCGAGAGCTGTTGCATTGTTTCCGGGTGGTTCTTTGTCACAACAGGTGATCCGACCAAAAATCACGCAGGAACGACCAGTTAAACTTGTCTTCATTCATGGAACCAAAGAACCACATGCTCCCGTCGCCAGAAGATGGAAGGCCGCCTGCCAAACTGCAGGTTGGTAGTATTGAGATCGCACTCACGAAGTGATGGTGTTCAACTGTCGGATCTTCAGCTCGAAAAGCGGTGATCGAAAGCGTTCAAGTGGCAGTGGCGAAGCTGGTAGTCACATAAGCCCCCAGATAGCGAACCACTTAGGTTAAGCCAAGCCTATTCCACTTCCATGAGCCGAGACAACTGCTGATCGATGTTGCGTTGAGTGATCTTTGAAAAGCCAATTTGAGACAACGATTCTGGAGTGGCTCCAGCGTGCATTTCGTGGACTCGTTCGAATTCTCGCCCAAGGCGTTGCATCCAGTCAGGCGGTTCAATTCCAGAACCTAACCGTGATTCCATGAAGTCGGCAATTTCCTGCCGCAGAATCTTAAATTGCTGCTTCGCATCTTGCTGTGACTGTTGAGTCGTGCGAAGACTACATCGACGGACTCGAGCCGTCATGGAATTCACTTTCAATGAACCAACAATGCGTTCATGAATTCGGTCATGCAGAGATGGCAACTGAACGCCGTATTCGGTTTCCAGTTCTTGCAGTTCTTCCACTAGGCTTTGAGCGACTCCTCGGGTCATCGAAGCAAGATCTGCTTCGATTTCTTCTGCAATTTCAACATTGTCGATTCGAGTGGCTGCTTCGTGAGCAACTTGGTGAGGAATATGGTTCCAACTGAATCGATCATAAAGCGATTCCAGTCGAAGAAAATCCAGAAGGCAATACAGGCGATGTCCGTAGTCGGAATGAGTGGTCGTTGTGTTGTATTCCAAGAACCGATCAAAGTTATCAACAACAGATTCGTAGACAAATTCCATAATCGCTGTGGCTTCACCTCGATCAAATCGCCCTGAATTGACATCATCAATAATTCGGACTGTTTGAGTCAGTCCCATGGATTGTTCCATTTCATCCAGCAAGGAATCAGCCCCGTGATGAACAATGGCTCGAGCATTGCCCAACGTCAGCATGCGAGTATGAAAGAGATCGTCGCCATAGGTTTCGATAAAGTCTTCAACTGATCTGGCTCGCTCGTCATCATGGAGTTCTTCAACAATCGATAGTCTCATCGAACTGCTGTGTTTTGACCAGAGATCGCCATAAGCATCTAACAACCGTTCGATACGTCGAAAGACGTTTTTCTTTTGTCGAGGTGTATCAGTTTTCCATCGTTTCGATGCATGCAAAATGGCTTCCACAGAACAACTTAATCCCATGCGAAACAAACGATCAAATTCTGTGACTGCTTGGCCCAGTGGTCGAGAATGACGCTCCATTGCGTAAGCGGTTTGCAATAGACGATACGTTTCTTCAATCAAACCCAGTCTGGGAAGTTGGCTTAACAGCAGGCGAATTAAAGATTGAAGTGTTCGAGCTTTTAAGATTCGAGCCGGCTGTCCGCCACTTTCAAACGGAACATACAGCAGGGGTCTTTTTCGCAGTGATTCGCAGAATGCAGGAAAACAGCTTCGTACTTCTTCAACGTTGTTTTCCAAGACAGCTCGAAGAACAGAAACGACGTCTTGATCGAATTTGTCTGGATCATCTGATGCAGAATCATGATCCAGCAACGCAGATAGCAGTAAGCGTTCAGCCATCAAGTATTCGACCGTTGTGGAAATCACATTCTGCATCATGAGATAGCGAGATTGCGCCTGAATGTCGTATTCAATGTTGGCATCTAAGTCGGCAGACAGAGTTTTGATTTCGTAGGCTCGTACTTCAGAAATCAATCGCCCGAGTTCTCGACGAAACAGTTGAATGGACGCCAGCCAGCCTTGAATTTGTTCAAGCTTTTCCGTCCGAGATTTCAACCCCGCTTCATTGTCTTTGCAGTGGCTGATCAATTCGACAACCGAAACGGCGGCTCCGCTGTATAACGATCCCAGCGTGTGCAGAAACTTCAATCGAGGTTCGACTGAGCGATACAGCTGTTCAAATTCCGTCGCTCCCACACCGTATCCATCATCGACAGTATCAGATTCGACTCCATCATCCGCACTGTCTTGAAACACCACGTTGTCGTAGGCTGCTCCAAACAAATTTTCGTCTTCAGACTCTTCGTCTTCATCATCGAAAAGATGATCCAAGTCTTCTGTATTCTTGTCTTGAGTCGGTGTTAACTGAGAAGCAAATTCTCCTAAGCTGGGGACTGTCCAGAAGTCTCCCGCATTGGCTTCTAAGAATGCAAACAAGCGTCTCATCAGCATCCAGCGGCGATCTTGATCTTGGTCGTCTGCGATGGCTTTTAACAGCCGATGCAACAGGCTGTTCATGCTGTGAACACCTGATTCCAGCCCCATGGTTTCGGCTTCAGAAAGCCACTGCATCAGCAGCCCCATTGCCGCAACCGTGTCCTTGCGATCGAGCAGGGCACTGACGACACGTGCAAAACTTCGAGGAGACTGGAAGTTGTCAACATGTCCTTTCCAAAACGAAATGTCGCCCGCTGATTCGCCCGCGTTTCGCCATTCAAACAAAGCTCGTGCCACATCCTGAGCGGCTGTTAATGATTCTATCCCACTGATTCGTGGTAGTTCGGCAACAGCAACGGTTGCGTACTGGTCCCATTCTTCTGCTAGGTCGCGGAACTTGGATTCAACAGCGTGCATGGTTGCCGAATCTTTACAGGCTCCGGCTTCAGCCATTGTGGCTGCTGCCGCATCAAAAATTGCTTCTACCAGTTCGATTAATAGTTCCACTCGATTGTCGGGAATCGCATCTTCGCGAGCCGAAAACAAAGGGAACATGGCTTGAAATCCGAGGACATTCCAAGGGTCAACAATCGCCCCGCATTGAATACCGCGTCTCAGCAGGTCGATGCATTCTGACACAAGTTTTTCGGCAGTTGGGAGATCCTGACCAGACACCGAATGCTGAATTAAAATTGTTCGCGATTGAATCTCTGCTTCAAATCGAGCCGACACACAGGGGATCACCAATGCTTCTTCTCGAGCAGGTTCTGGAAACCCTAAAGATGCATAAAGAGTGCTCAAGTGTCGATGTTGCACCTGACGAGCACCGTACTGAGACAGATGCATGTTTAACTGCAAGCGAACATGTCCGAAGGGTTGACGCGTTTGTTCGGCACTGGCCACCAATCGTTCTCGTCTTGGCCCATCGGCTGTGTTGATCAGTGCTTGGTAAAAATTGTCACGTTGGCGAGCCACAATGGGCAACAACGACGTCAGTGAAACATTGCTGTCAAATGTTTCGGGGCCAGCGCCACTAATTGCAGACGCCATTAAGATTGTGCCAGCCAAAACGGCGGACGCATCAAAGATTCGTTCTTCAAGAGGAATACTGCTATCGGTTTCCATCCAAACTTGAAGAGAATCGAGGATGATATTGCGAACAATAAACCGTCGATAAAAGCCCTTCGTGTCGATGACTTCAGGGTCCCACTCACCGAACATGTAGTTCGTGCGTTTATTGACAGGATGAAGATGGTCGTGTGACCGAATGTCAAGACTGAGTTCGTCGAGACGCGCCAGATCAAAGTGAGCTGGATTCTTCATGCTTTCAGGTAATGCTTCTAAGAAGCCAAGCATTGCCGTGATCAACGTGTGATAGCGGCCTTCGACGACTCCCGAATCCTTCAGGTATAAAGGTAAGGGGCAGTAGCGTTCGTGATCGTAAACTTCGGCCTGACGTTCGTTTTCAAGCACAGCGACAGGGCGGTAGCCCACGTACGTGCTGATTCGCCGAACGGCCGACAGCGAGCGTTGATCGTCGTTGGTTAAACTGGAATCAGACAACGCAGCCAGTGTTGATTCCATCAGTAAAGCGATAAAGAATGGCTGACACAGTACGTTTGGTTCGACATGAAACAGAAGGTCTTTGTGGTATTCCAGATAGTCTGGAATCACTCGGTCAAAAGCGAGCCCTAAAGCCGCTTTGGCTTGATCCATCTGAGCAAACGTGGCGCCCGCTGTCGATTGCAGTTCTGTTAATTGCTGATCGAGGTGCTGCCGGAGCGTAGCGACTGATCGAGGCTGTGTGAGCTGCTGAAAAATTTCATTCCAACACGCTCGAGATCGCGGGTTAGGGGCTCCATCCGAAAAGTTCAGGTAGCCGAACAAATCTCGATAAGGAAGTGAAGCAGATGAAGACTCTGCATGGGAACCGGACATTCAAAGCACTCTTGGAAGAAGACCAAAACTTAAAAGCGAATTGTCACAGCCGCTCAGCAAAACGCCAACAAGACGTTGCTCCTGAAACCGCATCATGAAAAACAAAAACAACCACGATGCTGATTCCCATCACCACATCAGGAACAGCATCAACGAAACTTGAGTATTGTGAATGATGTCAGCAATCGTTCGCCAGACCGAAAGACAACACTCGATCGGAAACAAGGAAAACGTTCTCATTTCTGCTTGAAACCGAAGGACCTTTGCACAGAAAACTACTTCGCGTATTCGATTGTTCGAGTCTCTCGCATCACTGTTACTTTAATCTCACCTGGATAGGTCAACGACTGTTCAATCGCATTGGCGATGTCTCGAGTCATCTTTCGAGCCTGTCGATCATTGATTTGGTCTGCGTCAGCAATAATCCGGACTTCTCGCCCCGCCTGAACGGCGAACGCCTGATCGACTCCTGGAAAACCACACGCCAAGGCTTCGAGTTCTTCCAGTCGACGAACGTATTTTTCCAAAGTTTCGCGACGAGCTCCCGGGCGAGCAGCTGAAATGGCGTCTGCTGCGGCAACCAAAACGGTATAGATATGTTCCGGCCGAATATCATCGTGATGTCCAGCAGCCGCGTGAATGACTTCTTCACCTTCACCGTGTCGTTTCAGGAGTTCTGCTCCAACAGCCGGATGGCCGCCTTCCATTTCGTGGTCAGCCGCTTTACCGATGTCATGAAGAAATCCACATCGTCGAGCCAACGCGGCATCCAGTCCTATCTGCTCAGCCAATAAGCCCGTTAGGTAAGCCACTTCAATGGAATGCTGGCGAACGTTCTGGCTATAACTGACTCGAAAGTGAAGCCGACCCATTAAGTCGACGACTTTCTTGTGTAAGCCTCGAATCCCCGCTTCTTCGCAAGCTTCTAAACCCAGTTTGCGAATATGTTCTTCCATTTCCTTTTGAGTTTCTGCGACCACTTCTTCGATACGAGTGGGGTGGATTCGACCGTCTTGAATCAGCTTGGTTAAAGCGATTTTTCCGATCTCTCGTCGCACACTGTCGAATGCAGAAATAATCACGACGCCAGGAGTGTCATCGACAATCACGTCGACTCCCGTTTCCTTTTCGAAGGCTCGGATATTACGACCTTCGCGGCCAATGATTCGACCTTTCATTTCGTCGCTAGGAATGTCCACTGTAGAAACAGCAATTTCGGATGTATGAGCCGACGCATAACGTTGAACGGCCATTCCGATAATTTCGCGAGCCTCTCGATCACAGCGATCTTTCACCTCCGCTTCGTGCTTCATAATTAAAGCACCGACTTCATCGCTGAGTTCTGTTTCGATTCGTTTTAGCAGCAGCTGCTTGGCTGCTTCACGATCCAGTTCGCTAATTTTTCGCAACTGTTCTTGCTCTTCAGCAAGCATGCGGTTCAATTCTTTTTGCTTAATTTCTGTCGCCTTCCAGCGTTCTGAAAGCTTCGACTGAGTTCCCTGAAGCATCTGCTCCTTCTTGGAAATGTCAGCCTGTTGTTCCTTTAAGGCAACTTCGCGCTGGTCCACTTCTCGTTCGCGCAATCGAATCGCGTCACGTGAATCATCCAGCTTCTTTTCTAGCTGTTCGCGGCGCTTTAGGATTTCTTTGTTCAGTTCAATTTCCTGATCCTTCAGAAAATTCTGAGCTTCCTGTTTCGCATCTGACAGGATTTGAGCCTTCGCGCGATAGGCCCCTCCTTTGATTGCGCGGTCAATCAAAAAACCAATCGCGAGGCCAACTAAGCCTCCGATAATATACTCAAGATTTTCCATCGAAGATCGTCCGTTTATTCAGACGGTTCCTGCTTCGATACGCGTCGATTTCAAAGACCACTGATCACCGGACAACGGCGGGATCATGGGGCGACGGAAATCAACTTGCCACCATTCAATCGAACTGTTTTTACAAAGGCCAGAATGCAAACTGAAATGGGAATTACCAAGACACAGTCGGAGATTCATGAGCCGATTCAAATTTTGCCTTCCCGTTTTCAATTCCATCATGGAAGCAAAAAACGGTCGACAAACGCGACTGAATTTGCACTTGGCAAAATCTGTCACGGTACTGACAGCTACACTCAGACGCATCACAAGATGAGTCCAAATGCACAGCAGAAATTTGAAAAAGACAGTCAACATACACAAAAGCCGCAGTCAAAATTACTGAAGCTGCTGGTTCGAAGGAAAGGAAGAAAGTCGGTAACCTGAAAAGACGTGAGGTCGAAAAAGGAGCCGAATTCACATGTGAAGTTGTTTTTGCTGCAAAGCAGCCGCGAAATGCTAACAAAGCGTTCATATTGTTCAACCAGTGCTTTGGCGCGAGAATATCAGTGTGGCACGCTGTTGGATGACGAGGTTTCAGGTGTTGACAGTGAAAAATTTGGCGGCTTTCAAGAACGTCCGATCAGGTGAACCTATCAATTTTACACAGCGAATTATGAATTTTACGCGGCGAACTGCGAACTGCGAGCTGCGAACAAGGTTGCATGGTGTGAGTCGGGTGAATTGGAATGGCTCACTCAGCTGGCATGGTGATGGGCACTGGCAAACGGCAAATTCATGAATTCTGACTGCAAATTTTTGATTGCCGAAACTGCTGCCTGCATAAATCGCCTTGAGGTTTTCCCGACCTCACACCTTCTCGTGGCCGTGTCCGGAGGGCTGGACAGCATGGTTTTGTTGCATCGACTCGGTCAGCTTCCTGCGAATGTTCGCCCTCAACTGACAGTGGCCCACCTGAATCACGGCCTGCGAAAGTCTGAAAGCGATGCAGACCAACGTCTGGTCAGTTCAATCTGCGATCAATGGCATCTGCCATTCGTCACAAAAACTCTCGACTCTGACCAAATTGCCAACACTCAACAGCAAACAATCGAAGAAGCCGCTCGGTCAATTCGCTACCGTTGGCTTGAAGAAACAGCCCAAAAAACAGGCGCGACGGCGATCGTCACGGGGCATCATGCGGATGATCAAGCTGAAACGGTTACTCATCACTTGGTTCGAGGAACCGGATTGCGAGGTCTGCAAGGAATGCTGCCTGTGAGAACGCTGCCGACGGGAATTCGTTTGCTGCGTCCTTTGCTCGGTTTTTCCCGAAAACAGCTGCGAAACTACGCCAGTTTTCAGCAGATTGCCTTTCGAGAAGACGCTACAAATGTTGACACCGCGTTTACTCGAAACAAGATTCGCCACGATTTGATCCCTCAAATCAACTCAGAAAATCAAGCAGATGTCACTCAAAGTCTGACTCAACTTGCAGCGTCTGCTGCGGATACCGTGCAGGTACTGGATGAAATTTGCCAGGAACTTGCAACTGCCGCGTTTGTGACTTGCACGTCCAGTCATGTCCTGATTGCCGTGCAGCCTTTCGCGAATTTGCCCGATCTGATTCAGTCCCATTTCTTTACTTGGTTGTGGATTCAGCAAGCTTGGCCGCGTCAAAAAATGACATCAGCGCATTGGCAAAGGCTGTCTGCAGCAGTTCGGGGCTCGGCCCCATTGCGATTTCAGCTGCCGGGCAGGGTGGATGTGACTCGCGAAAGACAATGGATGCGACTGGTGAGCCGTTAGGGTGTTCAGGAAAGCAGGGCATGTCTGGTTTAAGAGCCTCATTGGTGATGGAGCGGTGGTCGTCACTTGGTTGATGACTTGAGTTTGTCAGGAAACAGGGGCTGTTTGCATGGAATTCCGTGAGCTTCCCTGGCATACTCCAGTGTTCGAAAATACTCGATATTTGAATGATTCGTTTCCTCTTTAATTTGTTATCGCAGCGCTTTGCTGC
>CAYTUE010000133.1:8724-10514 GCA_964441085.1 uncultured Planctomycetaceae bacterium | reverse complement strand
GGTGGTGGCGGGGAAGGGCTCTATTTACTGATTCAATTTACAATCAAATATCCTCTGATCGGGATTCCGCTTTGGATCTTGATTGGCTTCCTTGTCTTTGCGGGACACAAAAAAGGCAACGACTATCGTATCACTCGAACAATTCGCAAAGGGCGAAAGTTTCAGGAAGACGACCTGCGAACATCGGCGATTGCAGCCATTCAAAGTCGAGACCATCAATTCGATCTCAACGTGTTTCTGAGCCGCATCGAACGAGCATTTGTGATGACTCAAGACGCATGGAGCGAACAAGATCTTCGCCCCTGTCGTCCCTTTATCTCCGCTGGAGTTCACGAACGATTCCACCTGTATCTGCAAATGCAGAAAGCGGAAAATATCCGCAATCGAATGAGTCGTGTGCAAGTTCTGCAAAAGCAAATTGTGTCCGTCACCACAGATCACCACTTCGACACCATTCATGTACGCATCACAGCGCGGGCAATCAGCTACAATGAAAACCTGACGACTAAACGGCCCGTTTCTGGCAGTAACCCCATTGATTCTCAGATCACCTTTGTCGAAATCTGGTCGTTTTCAAGACGTCCGGGAATCGCTACCAATCCCACATCTTCGGTGCTGGAAGGCCGCTGCCCGAATTGTGGTGCCTCTCTAAAAATCGTGGACAAGGCTCAATGCGACAGCTGCCGCACCGTGGTCAATGCTGGTCAGCACGACTGGGTGTTATCGGAAATTACTCAAGACGAAGAGTGGGTGGTGCCTCCTGCTCAACATTCCGTCCCTCAGTGGAATCAGCTTCAGAAAAAGGACCCCGGTCTGAACTTTCAGCATTTGGAAGATCGAGCCTCCGTGATTTTCTGGAGATGCATGATGGCCGAATACTTCGATCAATACAGTTTGGCGGCCCCAATTGTGCATGCCAGCCATCAACAGGTTCCCGGGCGGTGGTACCGAGGCGACAAGGCCTTCTGGAAGACTCCCGCAGTGGGAGTCGTCGAAGTGGTTCGTTGTGTGCCTGCCGAAAGCGACGACTTCGACCGAATCGCTGTGCTGGTGCGTTGGTCGGCTACAAAAGCCGCTGGCGACCACAGGTCACCGACATTACGAGGACACCAACGTATCTATTCTCATGTGATGATCCTGAAACGAAAGTCGGGAATCACCAGCAAAGCCGAACTCGCCTTTTCGTCCTTTCACTGCACAGGCTGCGGTGCTCCTTTCGCGTTAGGGGAAGCACACCAATGCGAATTTTGCGGGACCGCCATCAACGACGGAACAGGAGACTGGGTTTTGGAAGACGTGTTAGCACACGACATGATTCAGGATTTGGTTCGAGAAGACCGGATGGATCACCTGATTCAAGCAAAGGGGGGAGTCGAACGATTGGAAGCAGACCGGTTCCTGAACGAACCAGAACTCCTCATGGCGTTGTCCAAAATGGTGACCGTCGACGGCACGTTACACCGCAAGGAAAAGGATCTCATTCTGAAATTGGCAGAACGACGTGGACTGACCAATAAACGTTTGAAAACAATTTTCGACACCGCCATCGCAGACGACATTCCGATTTCACTGCCGAAAAATTCGAAGCAAGCGGCCGTGTTTATGGATCATCTTTTACGAGCCGCTTTAGTCGATGGGCAAGTCACGAGAAAAGAAAAACGCCTGTTAACCAAAGCCAGTGCAGATCTGGGTTGGGCAACAGCGGACCTTAAAATGGCGCTGGGGCGAGTTCGTCGAGAACTCTACAAGCAGGCGAAGTCCGTCATTCAAGAACGCCGACGACGGTAGTT
>CAYTUE010000133.1:0-8624 GCA_964441085.1 uncultured Planctomycetaceae bacterium | reverse complement strand
CTGAGTCACTGAGGCGATTCGAATCTGCTTGTTGGCCAACGCAGTTAATGCGTTTCCTTTTGGCGTTGAACGGCTTCGGCCATTGTGTCGAGCACGGTCAGTCGACCACCATAGGTTGCTTGCAGATTCGCATCGTTGAATGTTGTGGACACTGGGCCGCTGGCGACGATTCGCACGTTCAATAAAATCACGTTGTCGAAGTAGTCCTTGACTGTTCTTAAATCGTGATGCACAACAACAATCGATTTGCCCTGATCGGCCAGATCTTTGAGCAGGTCAAACACAATTGTTTCTGTCGCAGCGTCGACTCCCGCCATGGGCTCGTCCATGAAATACAAGTCGGCCTGCTGAGCCAAAGCGCGCGCTAAGAAAACTCGCTGCTGTTGTCCTCCTGAAAGCTGACCGATCTGTCGTTTGGCGTAGTCTTGCATGCCAACTCGAACCAAGCATTCTTCGGCCAGTTGTCGATGACGACGTTTGGGGCGACGGAACCAACCCACATCGCCATACGTTCCCATGATCACCGTTTCTAAAACGTTGATCGGGAAGTCCCAGTCGACACTGCCTCGTTGCGGCACATAGCCGATCCGGTGTCTTTGAGAATTCACTGATTCGCCCCATGCCAAAACGTCTCCACTGACGATTGGCACCAAACCCATGACGGATTTGATCAGTGTGCTTTTACCAGCTCCATTGGGGCCAACGATGCATGTCAGTCCCGGTTGGTTAATTTCGACGTCGATGTTCCAAAGCACGGGCCGTCGATCGTAAGCCACCGTAACGTCGTGGACGTCCAAAATCATGGGAGCTGCAGACTGTAAGTCATTTGCACTGTCATGGCACACTTGCGGGTTGTTCAATTGACCGACTCCGACGTGGGGCTCTTTAAGCCGTCCGCAATTTGTCGAATGTTGTACATCAAACCAGTCTGCAAAGTTCCTTCTGGACCATCCTGAATACCGATCGTGTCGGAATACAGTTTGCCGCCGATTTGGAGTGAGTGGCCTTGAGATTGACAGCCGGAAATTAAAGCTTGAATGTTACGATCGGATACGCTTTGTTCCGTAAATACGGCGGTGATTTTTCGTGTGACCAACATGTCAACAAGCTGATTGATCCGCTTTAAACCCGGTTCGCTTTCGGTGCTAATTCCTTGCACGGCCTGAACTTCAAATTCAAAGCAGCGAGCAAAATATTCGAAAGCATCGTGAGCTGTCACGAGGACTCGACGATCAGCGGGAATCTGTTGCATGGCTTTCAGGCCGTCGACTTTGAGTTGCAACATGGATGCTCGAAACGTGTCGGCATTGGTTGCAAATTCAGATGCTTCTGCGGGAGCAACTTCTGCCAATTGGTCAGCGACCGATTGACCACATTCGGCCCACAGTTCGGGATCAAACCAGACATGAGGGTCAGCGAGGCCGTCTTCGGTCTTAAGCAACCGGTCTGGAAATTTTTGAGTCAACCGGTCTGTCACACAGATCACCGGAATGCCTCGCAGACGCAGGCTTTCCAAAGCTTCATCCATCTGGCCTTCAAGGTGCAACCCAGAATACACGACCACGTCGGCGGCTGTCAGCTTGTTGGTGTCTGTTGGAGACGGAGTATAAGTATGAGGATCGATTCCCGGACCATCCATGATGGCCGACACTGCCAGCTGATCGCCAGCAATTTGAACGACCAAGTCACAAACAATGTTCGTGGTGCAAACCACATTCAGACGCTCGTCGACCTTGGCATTTTCGGCAGACGGCGATTCGGGTGCAGGTTTGGCACAGCCGAAAGCCGCGCAAACGATGATGAGGGTGAGTTTTGAGAAGTTTTTCATACCGCTGAGACTAGTCAAAACCATTGTTTTGATCAATCAAAACAATGGGAAACGCTGAGTATTCCTAACGTTTCCGCCGAATTGACTGTGGTTTCGTCCGACGGGAGTGACGGTCGCAAGTGGTTCACCGTTTTGCTGCCCGTGACAACCTAAGTCTTCCCTGCCCCCAACTCTTCTGCAAAGAGAAAAACGATGTGCGGGCGTTGATCTGCTTCCACAGGAAGACGCCACGTTGTGATGAGCAACAGAATCAGTAAACGCATCAGCAAAGTTCTGTTGAATCGTGTCGCCGTATTTCCAAAAGATCGGTTCTGAGCTGGTCTGAAATGGCTTTGGTATGGATGGGCAGTGTTTCGACGAATGTGTTCAGAAGCATTGCTTGAGCCAATTTGCAGCACGATTCAATTTGAACCAATCGCCATTTTTTTCAGTCATGAACGTTTCGCCCCTCTTGACACTTGCCTACTCGATATTAATCTCCCATTCTTACTTATCAGCCACCCTTGGCGTAAGGACGTTCTTATGGCAGGGGGTCATTCGAAGTCAAAACTGGAGGAGCAAATTTGATGTTTTCGAAAATCATGAAGCTGAGTTTGATCGGCGCATTCACATTCTGCATGGTTCTGCCCGATGCGGATGCTGGTCGACGTCGTCGATCGGCAAGTTCAGGAAGCTATGGGTCAAGCGGTGGTACCTCGATTAGCTACTCATCGAGTGGAGGATCCAGCGGCAGATCAAGTCGTGGGTCAAGCGGTGGGTACAGTTCCAGCGGCGGTTCCAGCGGTGGTTACTATCGAGTGCGAACTCGCCGAGTCCGCGTTCGCCGCGTTCGCGTTCGTCGCTCTTCCAGTTCTGGAAGCTACGGAAGTCAAGGATCCAGCGGCGGAAGCTATGGTTCAAGCAGCAGCT
The DNA here is from genome assembly GCA_964441085.1 of uncultured Planctomycetaceae bacterium. GTDB lineage: Bacteria > Planctomycetota > Planctomycetia > Planctomycetales > Planctomycetaceae > Fuerstiella. The sequence goes on along the minus strand of CAYTUE010000133.1, from coordinate 5,887 downwards.
ACGGTTCAAGCGGCGGCTACTACCGATAAATCTGTTCGTGCCAGGATGGTGAAATTGCAAGGTGCTTCTACGGATTTCGTGTCGCAGATGTCAAATCTGAGGTCCGGTTTGCTGCCGTGGTCTCCTGCAATCAAAGAGCAGCTTCAGCAGTCATTGCCAATGGTGTTTGGTCGGTGACTGCTTTTTTGTTGCGCCGGAATTTCGCTGTTTTCACCGGAAGATTACGGCATTTGGTTCACTTGCCGAGTACCGTGGGAACATGTCAGCCAACGCACGGACGCGACACAGAATTGAAGTCTGTCGACCACCAATTTCATGAAATTGTACTGGTGTCGCAAACTGATAGCGTGATCTGTTTCTCTTCTTCAGCACCGATCGTACTGATGATCAAATTTCTGAAAAACATCGGCTTTGTTGCCGTGAATCTGCTGTTGATTTGGCACGTTTTTGCCATCGCAATTTCCCCATCGTCGATGCCTCCAGCTTCACCTCTGTTAGCAGACGCTTCGAACGTGGCTCGCCCATACAATCAGGCTTTATTCCTGAATCACGGCTATCACTATTTTGCTCCCAATCCCGGATCCAGCTCGCTCATAGAATTCCAGTCGGTTTCTCAAGGCGACATCCCGAAGCGAGAAACGATTCCAGACGTCGACTCGTATTTCCCACGGCTTCGCTACCATCGATTTTTTATGCTTGCCGAAAATGTCTGGGCCTTTGGCGATGATGCTCAACGCGAATTTATCGAAGGGTATGCTCGACATTTTTCGCAGAAGATGAAGTCTGAGTCCGTCTCCGTGATTTCCGTGAGTCACGACCCAGCTGCGATGCGCCGAATTGTGGCAGGAGGAGACTTAAAACATCCGACCAGCTACCTGCGAGAACCACTGGCAGATTTTCAGTTTGCAGCTGATGGACAAACCATCAAAAAGTCATTTTTCAACCCAGCTGAATCTGAAGTCGACATTGAACTCTTGCCATCACCAGTGTCACTCAAAGGTTTGGAATCCAATGAACTTAGCACTGAACTCAGCGATGAAGCCAATGCTGCTGGCTCTGCAAAGCCTTTGCCGCTGCCTCCCGTGCCTCAAGCTTCCGTCTCTCAAACTACTGTTCCTCAAGCTCCCGTGCCATTGCAATTGAATTCAAGCGATATCACGACTCATTAACGACGGGTATTTAAGTCGGTTCTGAATCCATGACTCGCTGACTGCGAAAACAGTCGGTGAGCACCTTAGCACTTGTTGATGAGTTTCTTTTATGTCAATTCTGTCTGACACATTGGCTCAGCCTGCAGCTTATCAAGCGACGAATCTGCTGATGCCGAATTCAGAAATTCAGCCGACAACAACCATTCGGCAGAAGCTGAGCAACGGACTCAATCAGTGGAAGACATTCTGGTTCAAGCCCAGTGACCCTTTGATGCTGGCCGTGATTCGCTTGCTGACTGCAGGCTTGCTGTTTTACAACCTGTGTGTTTGGACCTTGGACTTTGATGCATTCTTTTCTGCGAATGGACTGCAGCCGTTGGAAACGGTTCGGAACTTGTATCAAGGAAGTCCCATCTTTTCGTTTTGGTTTTATATTCCAGAACCGTGGCTGTGGACAGCTCACCTGGCTTGCTTAGCGATCGTCTTTCTGTTTTTTACCGGCACGGCGACTCGCGCAACTTCCCTCTTAAGTTACCTGATTACGATCTCGTATTCTCAACGACTTCCCGTTGCGAATTTTGGGTTAGACCAAATCTTGGGGCTGTTGTGTCTGTATTTGGCCGTTGGGCCTTGTGGGGCTTGTTTGTCAGTCGACAGCTTGTTCCGAAAGTTAAAAAGTCGTTGGAAACATGGCAACATAACAGGGCAGCAGCAGGCGCAAGAAAGGATCAAGTCTTCATCCGCCACGGTTGCGCTCAGGCTGATTCAAATTCACCTGTGTGTCATTTATTTCTGGGCGGGCTTTGCCAAGCTCAAGGGGGATACTTGGTTTACCGGCGAAGCCATGTGGAATGTGATTGCCAATTTGGAATATCAAACTACTGATCTGACATGGATGGCTTATGTGCCGTGGTTGCCTTACTTGGTTGCTCATGTCACGGTGATCTGGGAATTGTTCTTTTGTGTCCTCGTGTGGAATCGCACGTTAAGGCCATTGGTGTTACTGATCGGGACAGGAATGCACTTTGGCATTGGGGCATTCCTCGGAATGTGGACCTTTGGTCTCGCGATGACCTTTTGCTACTTCGCATTTTCCGACCCAGCAGTCTGGCGACGCGCTTGGGGCCGCAGGTTTTGGAATCATCGGTTTAGCCATGTTCTTGTAAATGTTCCGTCCGCTGCTAACCCCAATAAGGTCACTGTCGCAGCCGCCAGTTCTCTTGCAGCTGACGAGAATGATTCTGTCGCGGAGCAGGCTGACCAAGCGATGGGTGCGTCGATGCCGGTTGACACAACCGTGGTTGCTGCTGCTGCTGTGCAAGAAATCGACGCGAGCCCCAACACTGTTGCTGCCATGCCAGAAACAGAAGCAGCTTTACCAGCGAACATGTCTGCAGATTCAGTCGTAGCGAATAGTGATCAGAAGAAGGGAAGTCTTCAGGGCTTACCACGAACGGAATTACTGATTGTTGCTTTGCGAGAACGGCACCGAAATTCTCTTCAGGGCTACTTCCAAAGCCATAGCGTTCCGTGTCGTCTTTCGGCGACCGTGGATCTTCCAGAACTGAACACACCCGCATTGCAGCCAGCTGCAATTTTGGTAATGGCATCAGAACTCAGTACTCAGCAGTTGGTCAAACTCTTAGACGACTTGCAAGCTGATGCCTCTGTTCCAATCATGGTCGTCGTATCAGAAGCGATGATGGCTGATTTTAAAAACCATTCTTCAACCGTGTCCTTCTTGGTGGCTCCTGTGACACTCAAAGAAATTCACGAGGAACTGATCCAGACAATCTGGAGATGCCACGACGACCAAAATCAGACAAGTTCCGTTTCAAACCCAATCGATCCGTAGTTTCGGGTTGGTCAGTGTGCGACAAATTTTTACTTTGCTTCGGATAGCCACACATGTTGAACCTTATTTCATCTCTTCAAACTGTTGTCCGCTGTGCGATTTTGATTGCAGTGATGCTTCCCCTTTCGGGGTGCGGCAAATCGACCGAAAGTCCAGATGTGACCTTCGAACGAGGCAATCTCGCAGTGGCTGCGGGCGAAATGGAATCAGCGGTTCGCCACTTTACTGCGGCGTTAGAAAAGGTGCCTGGCCGGTCGGACATTGCCTATGAGCGTGGCCGAGCATACGAAGCGTTGGGGCTTCTTGAAAAGGCGATTACCGACTATCAAACTTGCCTGAATCAGGAACCGAATTTTGAAGGAGCAATCAATAATATGGGAGTTTGCTTTGCAAAACTGAAGCAGTATGACTCTGCAATTACTCAGTTTTCCAAGCTCATCGAACTGTCAGCTCAGAACGTGTTGGCTCTTCGCAATCGAGGACTTTGCTACCATGATACTCAACAGTTCAAGGCCGCTTTAGTCGACTATGCCGCCGCTTTAGAAGTTGATCCCGCCGATCCCGAATCATGGTTCCAGCAGGGCAATGTCTATCTGGAAAACCATGACGATCAACGGGCATTCGAAAGCTATTCGGAAGCAGTTCGGCATGACGACCGTTTTGCCAAAGCGTGGATGAATCGAGGCCTTGCGTTGTTCGGTTTGGATCGGCAAGCAGAAGGGATGAAAGATCTATTGAAGGCAGCAGAACTGGATGAAAACATCATTATTCCCGATCTCGACTGGGTCGCACTCAGTTCAGCAACACCACCAAGTCAGCGGATGTCGACGACAGGAACAGACACTGTCGTAGGCAAGGCGATTTTCACTGGTGAGGTCACGGCAGACTGGAATCAAATTCAGCGCGATAGCGAACAAATTCTTTTATCCAGAAGTTTTGAAGTTCCGACTCTTCAAACATCGGTTCCCAGTGAACAGTGTGGCATCTTAAGCACGTCTAAGGCGGGACAAAAATTTCACGTGTATGTTGGTGTCATGCACAGTGGTTCGGCAGCAGTGCAACTTCCCGCTGATTCAGTCCCTGCTGATGTTCACCGCAGTTTGCTGGTCGTGAAATTTGATCAACAGCAAGACAAGTTTGTGCTGCACCAGTTTGTTGAAAACTGGCAGCCAACCAAGAGCGATCTTTCTGTCGCCACGGTGAAAGTGAAGCTACCTTAAAACTACCTTAAAATCACCGAGCAAAATTTGCTCACGAAAAACTGCTGGCGGACCAATTGAGCAAAGAACGCATCTTTGGCATCAGCAGCCTTTTGAGCGATCGCCTCAGGTTTGCCCAGCGGCTTGCGAATGTGCTTGCCTGTTAAATCTGTGCAACGTAGGTTCCAAGATCTTTGCGATACGCCACGATAAACGGCCGAGCACAGACATTGGCCTTTTCCAGTTGGCAGAAAGGAGTTGGGTCAGTGAGAGGAAAGTTTGCCAGTGCGTGTATCGAATGCGTAGTATGCAGGCTGCTGCATATGAGTCTTGCCGTCGGGTGAGTATTCACCGCGTTTGTCGTATTGGCTGTATCGTCCGTTCTCGGACGCGACGAAGTCGAAATAAAGCGACCCCGCAACGTAGATTGCGAGTAGGACGACTACGACGGCTCGGAACGCGCGATCATTCATTTTGGATGGACTCGAATTCTGCTGAAATGTGGAGGACTGGCACATAAGGCCCAAAATCACCGGACGCGGACCAGTTGATATGAATTGCAGTTTTTGGCACCGACCGCGTTCCGGTGCATGTTGTTGTTAGCCACTATTTGTCATTATCGGAGACCTTTCGGAGTTGTTCGATTCGCTCCTTGATAACCTCCGGTTGATGATACCCACGCACAGCAGCTTTCTTCAATTGCTTCTCGGCCTCGTCGAACCGCCCCACGGTTGCGTATGCCATTGCCAGATTTGAATGGGCGACCGCCAAGGAGTCGTCCAATTCGACCGCTCGTTCAAGATGCTTAACAGCTGTTGTGTAGTTGTACTGTTCCAATTCGTTGTAGCAGTTCCCAATCGTCGTAAGCACTTCACTTCGTGTGTAAACCCCTAGAGGCTTGTCAATCGCCTTCTCCAGGTGAGGTATCGCCGCCGCAAAGTTGCGCTGCTCGTACAAGCGCATTGCGGTATCGGCGTCCGAATCACCATGAGTGTGCAGACCGCATCCGATGAGCACTAGCATGGTGAGAATACAAATCGATGTGGTAGCGAATCGGATCATTGTGCATTTTTGATAGTGGCTAACGTCACCGGGCCGCGGCGAACTCGTTAAACATTGAAACTTGCGGCTCCGTGTTCACCCCATGGTTATGTGCCTAAGTCGGACTTTGGGGCATCGTTTTCTAATGTTGACCTAAACAGTTCGTTGAGCAATTCGATATCGGCCCGTGAGCCGGGCGTTTGATTATGGTCGTCGCCATGTCTCGCCATGTCTGATTCGATAAATTCATGGATAACAGAGAATCGTGGCCCTTCGTCCAGTTCACTGCCAGCACGTTTGATTGCCAGCAGTTCACCAATCTCTGCGAGTAGCGCGTTGTCTGTGATTGTACCGTCCACAAGGGGGTCGAATTCAATCGGGACTACGCCCTTACCGGCTTCTATCCAGTTGACCGCAAGCAAGGGCCGCAATACGTACAAGTACTTCTTGCGGCGAACGGCAGTGTTTCCAGAAGCCGCGCGGACGGCGACTCCGGTACATTGTATTGTTCGGCCTGCCTCTGGGACGCGGAATTTCTCCCTAACGGTCGGTCGGAGCGGCCGTTTTTTGAGGTGGCGGACCGATGAAGGCAGCCACGTAGGGCATCCCCTGAGGGGATGCCCTACGTGGCTGCCTTCATC
>CAYTUE010000132.1:9490-10645 GCA_964441085.1 uncultured Planctomycetaceae bacterium | reverse complement strand
AATCAAAAATCTGACTCCATGGCGTATTCTGTCGCTTCAACCCAATCTCGCTTTGTCGATTTTGGGCTCAAGCCGCGTTCATCGAACACTCGTTTGGGGAAACTGTTTGCCAGATTTTGTGGACCAGTTTGAATTTCTGGTGAGTTAGGCGTTTTGCGTGGCGACGAAGTTTTCACGCTTCACCATCAGACCGCCTTGCAATTCGAATTGGGCCAGTTAGAACCTAAAATGCCAAGGGCATCCTTTCCTTTCGAGTTTTTGAATTTAACCGCATGGTTCATTCACTTCTGAAACAGTCTCACGGGCGTTCTCCCGAGGTCGTTCAAGACGACGTCTTCGCTGAAGGAATTCACTGCCTGTTGTATGCCGCAGAAGTTCGGCAATTGTTAGTCGGCACGTCGTCCGGTTTTTTAATTCGGCTGAACTCAGACGGAACCCAGACTGCTCGAGTTCGAGGATTCGAAGATTTGCACCACCTCGCGTGGTCTCACGATGGACGATTCGGAGCCGCTGTTGTTGGTGACAAACGGCTGATCGTTTTCGATGGGCACCTGCGGCAAAAATGGAAACTTGCCAAGTACGGAAAAATCAATGCCGTGGCAATCAGTCCCTTTGGGAGCCACGTGGCTATCGCCACCGAATTTCATGGCATTCGAATTTTCACGTCAGAAAAAAAAGAAGTCACCCACATTGAAACAGCCGAGGCCGTTCATCACCTTCAGTTTGTGCAAAATGCACCCGCTTTGATTGCGGCAGCCGAGTACGGATTGCTGTGCCGATACGACCTTGATGGTCAACTGGAATTTGAAGAGCGAGTGATGAACAATGTCGGTGGTCTGGCGGCCACTGCAGACGGGAAACGAATCTTACTGGCGGCGTTTAATCATGGAGTTCAAGTTTTAGACGCAGACGGTACTTCGGTTGGTTCATTCCAGATTGATGGACTGCCAGCGAACGTTGTCTGTTCGATGGACAAGCAGCGGGTTGCCGTGACCACGTTGGAATCTCGACTGTATGCGATTAACTTTCAAGGAGATCTAAAATGGGCCTGCGACTTAACCGCTGATCCGGTCCACACAATGACGATGGATCATTCTGGAGATCGTTTATGGATCGCTACGGTGTCTGGAAGATTACTGCAGCTTCAGTGGTAAC
>CAYTUE010000132.1:0-9390 GCA_964441085.1 uncultured Planctomycetaceae bacterium | reverse complement strand
TAACTCTTCACAGTGGAGTGCCAAGATCGCTTTGGCCCGTCTCTTTGCTTGGCTGTGTTTTATGAAACTGATGGTTGGCATTCTGATTCTTCTGATCTGCTGCATCGGAAATGCTGAATGGTGGGTGGTGCTGATTAATCGCCGTCATGCCTTGAAGTTTCACCACCTTGTTTTGTCTCGCATTCGCAAATTTCACGACTGCGGTATCACCTTGATTCCTCTGGTTCTAGTCGGGGTCATTGGGTTCCGGCCCGGCGGGCTATTGACGGAAGGTTCATGGACCACGCTATCGTGGCCCGAGCAAGGCCTGCTGATCATAACTGGCTTAGGATTTGTTCCATTGACAGCAGGCGTGCTTCGATTTCATCTCAGAAAATTTCCCGCTCGAGTTCAAATCGAAGATTCGGTGCTGAAGAGGCCGCTCGAAGAAGACTTGCCTCACGAAATTCGCGAAAGCATGTACGGAGACGCTTCTGTTTTGATCCGCCGTTTTCCGTGGAATCAGATCTGGCAACTGGAAGTCAACAGAAAGCGATTTCAAATTCCGCCACGGCAGGCCGCCAGCCAAGCTTCAGAATCGGACCAGAATTCCGCAGCCAAGTCATTCACGGTTGCTCATTTTTCCGATGTCCATCTGATCGGAAAGCCGGGAGCCGCATGGCAGGAATTCCTCGTTGACGAATTGATCGCCTTGAAGCCTGATGCCTTTGTCTTTACAGGAGACCTACTCGACAAAGTGGAATGGTTGGATTTTGCCAAACAGCAATTTCAACGGATGAACGAAACGGCTCCAGGGTACTTCATCTTGGGAAACCACGATTGGCATTTAAACTGGGAAGCGATTCGCTGTACTTTAATCGATGCCGGTTGGACGAACTTGGGCGAAAAGCATATGAACGTGCCGATCAATGGGTGTGATGTGCTATTGGCCGGAACAGAAGCACCTTGGTTGGGAACGAATCCGGTGGTTCCCGCACCTGGTCCTGAAGACTTTCGAATTCTGTTCAGTCACTCACCCGATCAGCGAGACTATGCCGTCAGCAGCCAGTTCGATGTGATGCTGTGCGGGCACAACCACGGCGGCCAAATTAATCTGCCGATGATCGGCCCCGTGTATTCTCCGAGTCTGTTTGGAGTCCGCTATGCGGGCGGCTGTTTTCAGCACAAAGATCTGCTGATCCATGTGTCGCGAGGAACGGGAGCCAAAGACCCACTGCGCATTCGTTGTGCTCCAGAAATCAGTTTGCTCACGCTGACACATGCCGAACAGCAGTCAACATAACTGTGGTCAACATAACAGTGGCTTGGGGCATCGCAATGTGAATTCTGTTCGTGTCAGGCACCGTACTTGCCCATCGTTGACCTTTACGACATGCCACTCATTTCCATCGGCAACGGGGCTTCAAATTGAAGTGCTGTTTTTTGAGTCGGATGAGTGATCTGGATCGATTTCGCGTGCAGAAAAATTCGCCCGCCGGTCTTTGCTTTCGAACCGTATCGAGTGTCACCCACAATCGGGTGTCCACAATTGGCAAGTTGGACTCGAATTTGATGGCTGCGACCCGTTTCGGGAAACACGGCCAGCAGCGTTCTGTTTTGCTTTTCTTGCCTGACTTCGTAACGCAAGATGCTCTTTTTGCCTCCCGGCTGCTTGGCATTCACAACAGTCACAGTGTTGGTGCGTTGATCCTTTAGCAGATAGTCCGTCAAAGTTGCAGACGACTTTTGAGGAACACCTTCAACGATCGCTGAGTACGTTTTTTTGATGACATGAGTTCGAAACTGATCTGATAATCGAGAGGCCGCTTTACTGGTTCTTGCCAGCACCAAAACTCCAGAAACAGGTCGGTCTAAGCGATGCACGATTCCGACAAAAACGTTTCCCGGTTTATTGTACTTTTTCTTTAAGTAAGCAGCCGCCATGTCGGCGATCGTGGTGTCGCCCGTGTTGTCGCCCATCGACAACACGCCCGCTGGTTTGTTGACCACCAGCAGATGGTTGTCTTCGTAAACAATGTCTGATTCTGAAAGGACGTTCATAGTGCGTTCTGCTTCGGAATCGCTGCTTTTAGCAACATGGTGGCGTAGCAGCCTCGAGGCAATTCAAAGCAGAAGTTTACTTTTTGCTTGCCGTAATTCCGTTCGTCATCCGCTGCATCGACGGTGAACGCTTTCGGTTGAAGCATGGTGATTCGCTGACCTTTGCTAAACCAACGGTCTCGCGGAAATGACAACTTCATCTGTCCGATTGCCATCTGATATTTTGCAAGCACAGAGTTTGCCAATAACAAAGATGCATCGTCCATCATTCCTTTACGTCCTGATGGCAAACTCAATTCCGTCGCCAAATTGGGCACGTCAACTTGTGGAATGGCAAGTCTGTCGTCTCGAACTTCGATCGTGCGACACGACGTGTCATCTGTGGAATGGCTAAGCTGGTTGGTAATAGCAGTGTGCAACATCTGATTCCAAATCTCACTTTGAAAAGCAGACAGCAAGAGACCTCGCAAATCAGAATTCACCAAAGCAAACGCCTTGCGAAAATTGGTCGGGTGATCGCAGAGGTAAGTGACCACACTTCGGCGATGGGATTTCGGCAGTTCGGCTTTCGCCTGCAACCAGTCGCCCCAAAGATCTCGCAAAATCTGTTTTGCGTAGCGTTCGTCTTTGTCGTCGTGGTGATTGTATTCGGCCAATGTCAGCCAGAGTGCGGTTTCGTAGTCTTTCTTGCACCAACGTTCAGCGGCAAACCGGCCCGTGTGAGTCACCGAACCAAAGCGTTGATCGTCGAAGTAGTTAGGGTAGCCAGTTTGTGCAAGAGACTGTGAATTGTTGATCGCATGTTCTGCTTGAACGGCACTCAGGTTGCGAACAGTAATATCAAAAGCATTGCCTTCGATATCAGCGGCCGTCATGGCAGAGTTGGTTTGACCGAGATAGGCCAAGTTCCACAACTTGCCTTCGCAGCCACTGCGAGGACCATTTTTTATCGTTAAAAATTGGCACGTTGATGCGTGGCGATCTTTGAGTCCCGCGTGGGCCACTTGGCCGGGGCCAAGATTCCAAGTACGAGCCACTTGGTTGATGGCTTCCAAGGTTCCGATGGATTCCTTTGAAAGCTCATACATCGCAAACGGCCCCTTGGATGGCTGCCTGCTGTTTTTTTCTGTGACGATAAAATCTTCAGGAGTCGTTCTTAACTTCATGCGATGCTGGGTTCGCTTATTGACGGGCGTTGAAAAACGATAAGTAAGGAATCAAAGCAAAGGAGCAGTATTGCCGGAATCAGAAACCACTGAAACCGATCCGTTTTGAGCTGCTTGGTTTGTGTTGATTCTTCAGTTGAAGTCAGACCCTGCAATTGAGATCGATAGATGGCGGCCAAGTTGTAGGCTCGAGTTTGAGCAGGCACCCAGACTCCTGATGTCACATCCGCGATTTCCTGAAGGAGTTCGGAATCCATTTTTGACCAAACTTCCTGACCTTCAAACTGCACAAAGCTTAACCGGCCAGCTTTGTCTCGTTGAGGAATTCGAGCTCCCTCTCCGATGTCTCCGAGGCCGACTGTGATCATCTTAATGTTTCGTTCGGCCGCTTGTTTGGCTGCTTCAATTGGAAAAGATTCTTGGTCTTCGCCGTCGGTAATCAGTACCAACAACTGACTTCGTTCAGACGTTTGTTCCATGCTATCCAAAGCTTTGCGAATGGCGTCACCGATTAACGTTCCGCCTCGTGGTGCCGAATCGCAATCGACGCTACTTAATACCATGCGATAAAAACCGGCGTCTGTGGTTAACGGCACTTGCACCACAGGAGCTCCCGCAAACGCAATTAACCCAACGGAGTCTCCTTCCAGTTCTCGCAGCAAATCCAAAATATCCGACTTGGCTCGTTCGAGACGATTAGGACGTACGTCTTCAGCCAGCATCGAACGGCTCACATCCAGTAGCACAAACACGTCCACTCCACTGACTTCGACTTCTTGGACCTGTTCGCCAAATTGAGGTCGAGCCAACGCAAGAATCAGCAACACGAAAGCCGCAGTACGAAAAAGCAGCTTCGTGAAAAAACGGAGGTGGGATCTCTGAGGGGCCAACTTAGCCGCCATGGTCTCGTCCAAGAACGAGTGGATTGCTTTGCGTTTACTTTTTTCTGCCGCCCACAACACGCCCGTGAAAACGGGGACGGCCCACAGCAGATACAGGATGCTAGGAAATACCCAAGTCATGATTGAAATGATGAAATAGAAATATGCTTCGCCGTGTGAGTTTCAACTGATGGAAACAACGTCAGTGCGATTTGCCTCTCACTTAATATCGCCCATAGGATATCGAATTGAACGACAGAACGAAGGGGTCTGCCCTCCCGTCAATCCGAAGTTCTTTGACTTGGTTGACTGAAATCGCAGGGTTGACTGATATCGCAGGACGGGGCAAGCCGTTTTGGGCAAGCCGTTCGGGGCGCTGGGTCACCTTCGAGGGATTCCAGCTGAAGCGACCTGCACGCCTTGGCGAAATTTCATCCGCTGAAGATGCTGAGCTATAGATTCATCAGCTTTTTGTGGCGAGCAAAAAACGTGGTCAGGTCTTGCTGCTCGTCTGCTGTCAGTAGCATCTGAGTGTTTTGCACGATCGCTGGATCGACATACCAGTCGGCCAAAAGCCCCAAAAATGCCTGAATGACTTCGTCGCTGTCGCCGGGTTCGGGCACAGTGTCGATTTCGTCGTTCAACAGACGTCCCGACCTGAGTAACTGAGTCGCGTCTTCTAAAAATGGCCACGTCAGCTGCAGCAGACGAAGGCGAGACGAGACCCAAAGAGGAGCAAGATCGGGGAATGGACGAGGACCATTTTTGAGTCGCTCGATGTGGTGCTGCCGATTTAAGCTTGTTTGTCGAGCCAATTCTGTTGTGGTGCAGTAACACACGCACAGATCCAAATCATTCAGCGAGTCAGCCGATTCAGGTGACAGCTTTGCCCAAGTCTGGATCAACGTTTGCAGTTGAATTTGAATCGCCGTGCCTCGCAGCATGGAAACTGTTTCCAAGGCTCCACGACCAGTGACATCCAGTTGCTGAGGCCCAAAGTGAAGCTTCATCAGGTCCAGAGTCGCCAGCGCGGTTGCTCGAAAGCTAAGGTATAAGACGTCAGCGGGGATCTGAAGATCGTTGAACGGTTTCAGCATTCGTGTGATTCAGTGAAAAACATGGCCTCGGAATTCCGAATGGCAAACCACATCTGAACGAAACTTCAGACATGACCGACGTGTAAGGCCGAATCCAACCGGAGTGCTTTTTTGCACAGCCGGATTAACGTCGAAACAACCACCAGAAGCAATACGGCACTCGTCAAATTTGAAATCCAAGGCGTGGTGATCAGGCAACAAACCCCACTTTTCTATGCTGGCTTGGCACAACAGCAGCCAGTGAAAAACCTGTTTTAAAACCATCACTCCGCTGGAAACAGTCGCTTTGGTGACGATTTGAGGGCAAATTCAGCCCTACGGCCAATAGAATCGGCACAATCCTAAGCTGAAAACGCGAGCGAATTGAGAAGTGAGTCGAATTGGTTTACAGTGTTCGGATCTGCAAACTCACTGAGGTAGGCCCGAAATGACCGAGGAAACTGTATCGAACTTCGAAGCTGCAAAATCAGCTCTTAAGGAAGTGGGAGCGTCGCTGGTTACCGGATTTGGTGGACACATTACTCGAGTGTCCTTCACGGGAGCCAAATTTGGCGATGCAGAAATGGAGCATCTTCAATACTTGGAAGAGCTGCGTGAAATCAACCTGAACGGAACAAAGGTGACCGATGCGGGATTAGTGCATTTGAAGAAAGTGAAGTTTCTTCGCAAGCTAACCCTCACTGGCACAGCTGTTACCGACAAAGGCTTGACTCATCTGAAAGGAATTTCGACTCTTGAAATCCTCGTGCTTAGCAAAAGCAAGGTGACTGATACAGGCTTGGCCAGCGTCGCAAAAATCACTTCGCTGAAAGAACTTTTTCTCGCCAATACGTCTGTTTCCGACGGTGGCTTAGAACAGATTTCTGCGTTAACCAACCTGCTGCAATTGGGGCTCACAGGAACTGAAATCACATCTGATGGCTTGGTGCACCTGAAAAAGCTGAAAAAACTGGAAGTGCTGCTGCTGCGAGACAACAACGCCATCAATGATGGTGGGCTGAAGCACCTGAAGGGCCTGAAATTCATGTGTCGCTTGTGGTTACGAGCAACAAAGATCACAGACGAAGGCTTAGCCTCTCTGGAAAAAATGATCGACATGCAATGGCTGGAACTCAACGAAACAGCCATTACAGATACCGGTATTGCAGCGTTAACCGGCATGGTTGAAATGACAAATCTCAGCCTGCGAGGCTGTAAAATCACAGACAAATGTATTCCGAAGCTGAAGAAGCTCAAGAACCTAGAATCTCTGTGTATCACGGACACCCAAGTGACTCAAGAGGGCATCAAAAAGCTAAAGGCCGGATTGAAAAACTGTCATATCGAAATGTGATGAGTCACCCAGAATTTATCTGCCGGGCTCCCAGCATCAGATTCCCGTTGTGAAACTCTGTGACCCCGACTGGCTTGACCTGCACCAGTGAGTACGTATTCACGCGGTGGAAAAGGCCAACGGCATCAGTCCATCAACTTGCCTGCGGTCACGTACTCACTTCGGTTGCTGCTTGCCGTCTTGTTGCTTGCCGTCTTATACAGTGCCGTCTTATGACAGTGCCGTGGGCTTGGATCTTCGGTGAAACCAGAGCGCTGCATTGGTCACAACAAACAGGAACAGTAGGCTGAACACACCAGCACGACACGATCACGTTCATGCCGAAACGTTTTTCGTTCGCTCTAAAAATTGGACCGTGACTCCCTGAATTTAAGGAATCCGGCAGGTGTATGGTAAGGCACTCATCGGCTTGCTACCGTCTGAGACACGTGGGTTTTCGCTCATTGGCGAAGCCACCAGATTCACCCAATTCCCCCTCGAATTTACGTACGATTTTTCGCCATGTCTGAACACACAAGTCGCACAGATTTTGCCCTCGAGCTTGCCGAAAAAGCCCAAGAGCTAATTCTTCAACACTTTCGGTCTCATACGTTAGGAGTCGAATCGAAAGACGATGCATCTCCTGTCACAGTGGCTGACAAGGGAGCCGAACGATTAATTCGTGATGGGCTGGCAGAACGGTTCCCTGACGACGGAATCCTTGGTGAAGAATACGACGATGTCATCGGTACCAATGGTTATCGTTGGATTTTAGACCCAATCGATGGGACCAAGCCCTTTATTCACGGAGTCCCGCTGTTTGGCACTTTAATCGGAATCGAATTCGAAGGCCGTATGGTTGCTGGAGTTTGTCGATTTCCTGCGTTGGATGAAGTGGTTTACGCCACAGAAGGTGAAGGAGCATGGTGGAAAATCGGTCAGCTGGATCCGGTTCCTGCCAAAGCCAGCACCGAAACCGATTTGTCGAATTCTCGACTCATGTTTACCGAACCGACTTCTGATCGCGAATGTGGTCGAGACCACGTGGTGCCAGAAATGATGAACAAGGTACGCATGGCTCGCGGCTGGGGAGACTGCTACGGTCATATGATGGTTGCGACAGGGCGAGCAGAAATCAGTGTCGACCCTCGTATGTCTCCTTGGGACATTGCCGCATTGCTACCCATTGTTCGTGAATCAGGAGCAAGCTGCACAGACTGGCAGGGCAACGAATCAATCTTCAACGGTGATGGAGTTTCAATTGCTCCTGCTTTGGTGAACGAAGTGCTTCCCATGCTGAAAGATGTTCCCAAGCTCACCAAGTAGCGGCCACACTTTCACCACGTTGCAAACAGTTGGCGTCACGACAAGTTTTCCATGAATCATGTTGTCGTGAACCAACTGTAAGGTTGTCGTGTTCTTTTCAACACAGCCACAAAGATCTGATCTGTGGCTTGAAAAACAGATCGACTTGCAATAACCCAGCGTGTCTTTGCTTCGGACATCGCCTCACGAAAGACAGCAACGATGGGATATCGCAATCTTCAACAGTGTGTGACAGATCTTAAGAAGCACGATCACTTGGTCACGGTTTCTGAAGAAGTCGATGCCAATCTGGAAGCCGCTGAAATTCACCGGCGAGTCTACTCAGCGGGCGGGCCGGCGGTTCTGTTTGACAATGTCAAAGGCTGCCAGTTCCGAATGGTCAGCAATCTCTTCGGAACAATGGACCGGGCTCGGTTTATGTTTCGAGACGCCCTTGCTGGCGTTGAAATGCTGATCAAGCTGAAGAAAGATCCCTCCGAAATCTTTCGAAACCCCTCAAAGATTCCCGCCGTAATTCGAGCACTGTTTTCAATGAGGCCCGCAAAACGCCGCAGCGGTCCCATTATGAAATACCAGACCACCATCGACCAATTGCCTGCTCTGAAAAGCTGGCCGATGGATGGGGGAGCCTTTGTAACGCTTCCCGCCGTTTTTACAGAACATCCTCATCGCCCCGGATACATGAATTCCAACATGGGCATGTATCGAATTCAGCTCACGGGAAACGACTACCAAACCAACAAGCAAATTGGATTGCACTACCAAATTCACCGCAGCATCGGTTTTCATCATGCCGCAGCGTTGGCGGCCAATCAGCCTTTAAACGTGAATGTGTTTGTTGGCGGCCCGCCTTCGATTCCAGTCGCCGCAGTGATGCCGTTACCCGACGGCATTCCAGAACTTGCTTTTGCAGGCGCTCTTTCTAGACGAGCCATTCGCATGGTTCGCCAAACGGGTGCTCCCATGATCTGTGCTGAATCCGACTTTTGCATCGCTGGTACAATCGCAGATCATCCCATGCCAGAAGGCCCTTTCGGAGACCACCTCGGCTACTACAGTTTGACTCATGATTTCCCAGCCGTAAATGTTCGTACTGTCTATCATCGTAAAGATGCCATTTGGCCGTTTACCGTTGTGGGGCGACCGCCTCAGGAAGACACCGTTTTCGGAGAACTCATACACGAACTCACAGCTCCCGCGATTTCCACCGTGCTACCAGGAGTCCATGCGGTGCATGCGGTCGACGAATCGGGCGTTCATCCTCTGCTGCTCGCCATCGCTAACGAACGCTACGAACCGATGACTGGCAAACGAGTTCCCATGGAACTGCTAACCAATGCCAACGCAATTCTCGGCCAAGGGCAATTGTCGTTAGCGAAGTACTTGATCATTGCCGCCCATCAAGACAATCCCAACCTGAATGTGAATGACGTTCAAGCGATGTTTCAGCACGTATTGGAACGAATTGATTTGACTCGAGATCTGCATTTTCAAACATGCACGACCATCGATACTTTGGACTACACGGGCAGCGGTTTTAATGAAGGATCGAAGCTGGTAATGGCTGC
>CAYTUE010000131.1:8445-10948 GCA_964441085.1 uncultured Planctomycetaceae bacterium | reverse complement strand
TCACAGTTGTGCGCATTCACTGTTGTGCGCATTCACACCTGAACGCATTGCCTGTCGTACAAGACCGATTGAACTGAATTGCTACAATTTGATTGTCGCGATTGGACTCACATGCAGATCAGCACGAAGCTTGGCCAACCAGTGGTGGTCATGCCAACCACAACGGCTTGCATCCGCTGCTTGCAAATGACACATCAATTCAATCGCCTTCATCAAATTCCATTCACTTCAATGACCCGATGCTGAAATGAAATACACAACGAACCTGATCGTGATGTCTGCTGCACTGCTACTGATATCTGACTGCTCTGTCCTGTTGGCTCAAACGTCAACAGAATCAGGATGGCGAAGCATCGTGGAAGATCGGCTCAAGGCCGTTTATACACGCCGTGAATTTAAGGAAAAACCCTTTGATGCAGAATGGTTTCCGGACAGTTCTGGATACACCATCCAAGAACGAGATGCTGCCACAAACAAAAAAACGTCTGTCAGCTATAGCCTGCCAACAGCTGAACAAACCAAAAACCTGAACACAGACGCTTCAAAAAACAACCCCATGATCTCCCCTGACGGACATCATCGGTTGGAAGTCCGAGCTCGAAACATATTTGTGCGAGACCTAAAGACAGACAAAGTTTCTCAACTCACAAACAAAGCTAAAGATCGAGATCTCTCATACCGGAATCTCAAGTGGAGCCCAGATAGTCGCCGAGTTGTCTTTGTCCAAGCTGACGCGACCGATGTTCCTCTACGAGCAATGCTAGTTCCAGGTGACCCGACTTTCCCAGGAGTTCGCAAACAGAGGTATGGCCGAGTCGGTGGAAACATCGAAATGTTGCGAGTGGGAGTCGTCGACATTGCCGACCAAAATCTTCGCTGGCTACCGATCGAACTTCCCCAAGAAGGCTACTACTTGGGACAAGTTGAATGGGCAGGAAATTCCGATGAAGTCTTAGTAGAAAAGCTCAGCCGTTTTCGTGATGTCCGCGACTTTCTGCTGTGGTCAATGCAGGATGGCGTGAACACAATCTTCCACGAAAAAAATTCCGCCTGGGCTGTTGGCAGCCAAGAAAAAAACCTGAATTTAATCTGGCTTCGCGACGGCAAAGAATTCATCGTGATCAGTGAAAAAGACGGTTGGCGACATGCTTTCCTGCATTCTCGAGACGGCAAAGAACTGGCCGTGCTAACGCCCGGTGAGTACGACGTGATCGACCGATCGGTTGTCGATGAAGAACTGAACTGTTTTTACTTTTACGCGTCGCCAAAAAATGGAACCCAAAAAGACCTGTACCGAGTTCCGCTTGATGGTTCGGGCAAGATGGAACAAATCAGTCCAGCCGATCAACAGGGAACTCACGACTACGACTTTTCACCAGACCGGAAATGGGCCTTCCATACGTTTTCGACGTTGGATCAACCGCCCGTCATTGACCTCGTCGAAATCAGCCAACATCGCACTGTCAAAGTGCTAGAAGACAATCATCAAATTCAAGCACGAATGGAAAAGCTGAACCATCGTCCCACCGAACTCCTGACGCTGACGACAGACGACGATATTTCCATGGATGCCTATCTAGTGAAGCCTCGCAACTTCGATCCGTCAAAGAAGTACCCCGTCTTTGTTTATGTCTACGGTGAACCTTATGCTCAAATGGTGTTGAACAAATGGGGATACGGCCAGATTGACTTTCATCGTGTGGTCGCCGACATGGGTTACCTCGTCGTATCAATCGACAACCGAGGCACACCTGCTCCCAAGGGAGCCGCATGGAGACGGTCGATCTACGGATGCTTAGGCCCGTTATCAACAGAAGATCAAGCAGCCGCCATGCAAGCACTGGGGCGCATGCATTCTTACGTCGACCTTTCTCGTGTTGGCATTTGGGGGTGGAGTGGTGGAGGTTCCAACACTTTGAATGCCATGTTCCGCAAACCCGATCTGTACGATGTCGGTATCGCCGTGGTTCCGAAACCTCAACCATGGCTGTACAACGCATGGTTCCAAGAAATCTATATGAAAGACCGAAAAGTCAATCCCGAAGGATACGCAAAGTCTGCTCCCATTAACTTTGCCGAAGGGCTGAAAGGCCGACTGCTGATCGTGACCGGGTCTGGCGAAACGAATACTCATATTCAAATCATCGAAGGCCTTGTCGACAAGCTGATCGCAATGGGGAAATCTTTCGACTACATGGTCTACCCAAATCGAGATCATGGGTTGCAAGAAGGAGAGGGATCACGACTTCATGTGCAAATGCTGGTTGCTCGATACCTGTTCGAACACTTGCCTCCGGGGCCGATGCCGGTGGATGAGACCAACTGACAGAACGCAGGAGAACGAACAGTGAGAGCTGAAGGCTGATCGGATCCTGCGAATCAAAACCCGAAGCGTAAGCGAGTCGGCAACCCCACTGCCGTTCCTCGCTAACGCGGCGAGTGACCAAAACACGCAACTCCAAAACTAACGCGTTGGTTTCTAACAAAGGACGCGACTGCAAAA
>CAYTUE010000131.1:0-8345 GCA_964441085.1 uncultured Planctomycetaceae bacterium | reverse complement strand
GGACAAGACAGCAAACCCTCTTCTGGAGCCGGGCTCTGTGAGCCCGATCAGGGCCAGTTCAGGCTCACAGAGCCTGAACACAGAAGTGATGTACAAAGTTGGTGCTGCCTGATGATTCCAGCTTCTTTTCGTAGTCACTTCCTTCCGTTTGCTGGAAGGCTACGATGGAAGATCCTGCGCGCCTTCAGCCGCTGAATCTTGCCCAATCATTTCTGTCTGAATGTCTGCCATGAATCTTCGATCCAGCCTGTTCATCTTGTGCACGTTTGTTGTGCTCTGTGCATCTTCTGCTTTGTTGGCTCAAGACCAATCCACAGCTTCGACCAGCACTGACACGGACGGCGCAAAGCCTGTGAAAATCTATATTCTGCTGGGGCAATCCAACATGCTGGGGTTTGGTCGAGTTGATTCTGTTGACACGCCGGGAACCCTAGAACACTTGGTTAAGAAGCAAAACAAGTACCCTGGTCTGATAAATAAAGCAGGGCAGTGGGTCGAGCGAAAAGATGTTCGCTACGTCCACGTGATGGATCAGCGTGGAGTGAACTTTCGTGACATGAGTCCATTCGCAGACAAGAAAAATCAATGGTTAACCCCCAAAGGCAACTTCGGCCCAGAGCTGGGTTTTGGGCAAGTTGTTGGCAACACCTATGATGAACCTGTGCTGTTATTGAAAGCCTGCATTGGTAATCGCAGCTTGGGCTGGGATCTGCTTCCACCGGGCAGCCAGCAATACGAATTCGCTGGCAAGACTTATGCGGGTTATCAAGACAGTCCCGGATCATGGGTGAAAGGCGAGTCGAAAAAAGAAGTCAACTGGTACGCGGGCCGTCAATATGATGCAGACACGGCTCATGCAAAAGCCGTTTTAAACAATCTCGAAAAGTACTACCCCGGATATTCAGGGCAGGGCTACAAGGTTGCCGGCTTTGTGTTTTGGCAGGGACACAAAGATCAAAACGCAGCTCATGCCAGCCGTTACGAACAGAACCTGGTGCAATTCATCAAAAGTCTTCGCAAAGACTTTGATGCTCCCGATGCAAAATTTGTCTTAGCAACAATTGCCTTTGGAGGCCACACGATCAGCGGTCATGGTCTGACAATTGTGAATGCTCAACTTGCCGTCAGTGGCGAAACAGGTAAGTACAAAGAATTTTTGGGCAACGTCAAAACAATTGATGCTCGACCATTTTGGCGAGACAGCTCTGTATCCCCCAAGAACCAAGGCCACCATTACAACCACAACGCAGAAACCTATTTTGAAGTTGGCAAGGCTCTTGGCCATGCCATCGTCACATTAGAAAATTGAATCAATGGTCGATTCAACCAGTCACCGCAAGTCAAAGCCTGCCTGACGCCACATGAAAGAAACACCATGAGTGTTCAGCAAAACATCGAAAAACTGCGCAAGGGCTATGCAGCCTGGACCGTGAGCAAAGGATCGGCGGTTGACTACTGGATCAATCTGCTTGATGACAATGTCCAATGGGCTTCCACTGTTGACGAAGCAAACCTAGGCATGAGCTTTGCCAAGGACCGTCAATCAAAAGACGGAGTCCGAGCATACTTTGAAAATCTAGGAAGCATTTGGGAGATGGTGTTCTTCGACCTAGAAGACATCATCGGTCAAAATAATCGAGTCGTTGTGTTGGGCAACTGCAAATGGAAAAATCGTAACACTGGAAAAACAGTCGAAACCAAGAAGGTCGATGTCTTCCGATTCAAGAACGGCAAGATCTTGGAATTTCGCGAGT
Organism: uncultured Planctomycetaceae bacterium; assembly: GCA_964441085.1. GTDB lineage: Bacteria > Planctomycetota > Planctomycetia > Planctomycetales > Planctomycetaceae > Fuerstiella. Next base: position 6,591 of record CAYTUE010000131.1, on the reverse strand, counting down.
ACTTCGACACGGCCAAAGCCATTGCCGCGTCAACGCCCGATGCCTCGCAGTAGCGAGACAGACCGGGCAGAACGCAGTGAGCAAAACATCGGCAGCCGTCCAGCGCACGGCTGCCTGTTCGCCATTCAATCTTCTTCTGAATCCGCTTGCTGTTCGACTTCTAAGCGAGGAACATTCACTCGATCGACCTGTTTTTCAAATGCTTCGAATTCTTTGCCGATCAGCTTTTTGATGTCAGCTTCGATTTCTTCGAATTGCTGCTGACCAATTTTCCATTGTTCCTTTGAAGATTTGGTTGGACCTTGAGTGCCCCCCATTGCCCCAAAGAGTGCTCTTTGCAAACGTCGGTTAATACCGGGTTCTGTCATAACCCAACGATCATCTTTGAGATCGTCGCCGTCAAGTCGACGACTGAAATCCGTCATCCGTTGTTGCAAATCCAGAGCCGTAGCGAGCAATGCTGGAGTGGCTTGAGGATGCTTTTCAAGCGTTTCGACGAGCTTTGTGATCTCCTTTTGGCGTTCTTTCAATTTGTCAGTCAGCGAAAATGCTCGGTTGGCAAATTTTCCCATTTCCTTAACCAAAGCGATCACTTTGGTTCGATCTTGGAGCGGAAGAGTGGGTTCGACGATTGATTCCACCTGAAATTCAACAACGTCACCTCGCTTCTCGGCTTTGCCATTTGCAAAGTGAAACGCTTGAACCTTGTAAGTACCGGGAGCCACCATGGGACCACTGCGAACTCCAAATGGAGTCAAACCTTCGTAGCGGAAGTTCCATGTGATCTTATGAATGCCCTTGGATGTCGAAAGTTCTTTGCGAGCCACCACGGTGCCCGCTTGATCCATAATTTCTAGGTAGTGCCGAGGTGCAATTTCGTCTTCTTCGGCCTGGAGTGCTTCGAAAGTTGGAATGGGCACGTCGCCTCCCGCTTTCTTAATCTTTGCTTCTGCTTCTTTTCGCTTCGCTTTCAACGACTTGAATCCGTCTTTAACAAAGTAGCGAATCACAGCACCGTAGTCGGGGTTTTTTGCGTTGTACAACGAATCGCCCTGAAAACCTTTTTCGCCACCCAAGTCATTGTTCTGCACATACCAGAACGCTCGACGAATGGGAAAGATGTGAAATTCACTGTCAGAGAAAACTTCAGGAGCAGCTTCTCGCAGCAAACTGTAATCGTCTAACACATAAAAACTACGTCCAAAGGAAGCAGCCACCAAGTCGTTTTCACGTCTCTGAATTTGTAGGTCACGGAAAGAAATGGTTGGCACACCACTGCCTAGCTTGAACCACTTTTCACCAGCATTCAAAGTACTATAGATTCCAAATTCTGTCGCCAAAAAGAACAGATCTTTGCGGATGTGGTCTTGAACAATTCTCCAACAGATATGATTTTCTGGTAGGTCGCCGATCATCAATTCCCACGTGCGACCTCGGTCCGTACTCTTCACCACAAACGGGCGATAGTCGCCCGTTTTATGATCATCGACACACGCATACACGGTGTCTGCATCGTGCAAGTCGGCCTTAATATCGTTGACGAAGAAGAATTCAGGGACTCCAAAAATCTTGTCCATCTTTCGCCATGTCTTGCCGCCGTTTTCTGAAACCTGAATCAGTCCGTCATCGGTTCCCACATACAGCAGACCTTCCACAAGAGGCGATTCATCGATGGACGTGATATTACTGTGCTGGCTCATCGCGTACAGATCGTAACCCGCATCGACACTTTGAACTCGCCCCATTGTGGGCAATTGATAACGATTACGATCTCGAGACAAGTCGGCAGAAACCTTCTTCCAACTGTCGCCTCGATCATCACTGCGATGCAAAAACTGCGATGCAAAGTACAGCCGTTTGTGATTGTGAGGACTAATCAAAATGGGTGAATCCCAGTTGAAACGAAATGCGTCTTCGCCCTTGCCAGGTTGAGGTTGAATCATCACCGATTCCCCCGTCTTTCGATCAAACCTGCGCAGATGTCCTTGCTGAGATTCTGCGTAAATTGTGTTGGGATCTTGGGGATCGATTGCCGTATCGTGGCCATCTCCACCAATCGTAATTCGCCAATCTGAATTGCGAATCCCCTGTTTATTTCGCGTTGCCGACGGCCCATACTGCGAATTGTTGTCCTGAGTTCCGCCTGCAATATTGTAAAACGGATAGTCGTTATCGACAGACACTTTGTAGAACTGAGTTAAAGGGAGATTGGGGCAGAACAACCATGTCTTGCAGTAGTCGTAACTGCGGTAAACTCCACCGTCGCAGCCTACCAGCAAAAAGTCTTTATCCGTCGGGTGAAAGGCCACCGCATGATTATCGACATGCTTGTTGCGGCCTTCAATATTGTCCCAAGTGGCTCCGTTGTCTTCACTGCGTGAAAAGTAATTGTTGGCTTGATACAAGACTCCAAAGCGATGCGGGTCGGCCCACAGTTCTTGGTAATAATGAGGCCCCGTTCCACCAGAAATGAAGTCACTGGTTTTCTTCCAACTGGCTCCATAATTATCACTCCGCCAAAAACCACCTTTCCGACCGTTCAGTTCAATCGTGGCGTACACGAAGTTGGGTTTCTGAGGCGACACTTGCAATGAAATTTTTCCCATGTCGGCACTCGGAAGCCCATTGGTCAGTTCCTTCCATGTTTCGCCACCGTCCGTTGATTTAAACACACCTGTTTCAGGGCCTGTATCCACAATGGCCCAAACATTTCGGTGCCTTTGATAAGTGGCAGCGTAAAGCACGTCGGGATTGATCGGATCGATGACAACGTCAGTGACACCCGTGTAACTGTCTTTGTTTTGAGCTTCTGTTTTGCCCTTACCACCAGCCGAAAGCACATTCTTCCAATTGGTTCCTCCATCAACCGACTTAAACAGTCCTCGCTGTCCTCCCGAAGACCAAAGAGGCCCCTGACAAGCCGCAAAGACCACATTACTGTTTCGAGGATCAACTAAGATCTTGCTGATGTGTTCTGAAGACTTCAGCCCTTTGTGTTGCCAAGTCTTTCCTGAATCGTGGCTGACATAGGCACCGTCTCCAAAACCAATATGTCGCCCTCCGTTGTTTTCTCCAGTCCCCACCCACACGGTGGAATGAACGGATGGATCCACAGTCACACAACCAATGGAATACGACTTCTGATTGTCGAAAATGGGTTGAAAGGTGGTCCCCGCATTTGTTGTCTTCCAAACTCCGCCGGACGCCACAGCCACGTACCACGTATTTGGCTGTTCGTGATCGATGGCAACATCACCAATTCGCCCAGACATAAACGCCGGGCCGATGCTGCGAAATTTCATCGCTGCCGCGACTGTCTTAAGCTGAGCGTCATCCAAAGCTGCAGGAGCTTTTTCGTTGGTCGTTGAGGTGACCGATTTATCTTGGTCTTGTGCCAACACAGGGCAGCACAAAATAAGCAACAGAGCGAAAGATCGAATCATGGAGTCAGACTTCGGAAGGAAAAAGTAGGGAGAGCACAAGGAAAAGGCTTCGACTGCAAATGGGGAATTTCGTCGGTAGACCGTCTGCACACACAGTACGTTTGAACCCTACTGGGATGCAAATCTGGAATTGCCCATTCATCCTTATTTCACAGTACGGCCATCTCTGCGCCGGACCAAGCCGTTCATTTGCTGCATCAAATTCATTCAGTTGACCGAATCGAAGGCAACGCATGTGGCTTTTCGAGGTCCCCAAACTGGAGTCCTGCTAATGAATATTAGCTTTGCTTCAAAATCCGAGAGCCCAGCTGAGAACCCAGCTGAAATGCTGGCAACTGACGGAAAACACGATCCCCATGAGTGATCTCGTCCGCTCCAGTCTCCTCATGCCACGGTCTGAGAAATCAGTCCGACACATTCGCAGCGCAGCGGGGTTTGCATCAGGCTGATGCAATCTGCCGAACAGACTTGTCACCGACGCTTTTCTTTAGCGGGCAGACACATCAGACTCATACGACCACGCGACCCCGACAATCACATTTTTGGAGCCATTCTTGTGCGAACGTTCTTCTTCCTGACCCTCGCGATTGCCATCAATTCAAGTGTTCCCACATTTGCTGACAACTGGCCTCATTGGCGAGGCGACAATGGCAATAGTGTTTCACAAACGGCCAATCCGCCGACCGAATGGAGTGCGACCAAAAACGTCAAATGGAAGGTCGCCATTCCCGGTCGAGGATCAGGGTCACCCGCAATATGGGGCGATCGAGTGTACGTGGTTTCTGGCGTGCCAGCAGATGGTAATGTTGCTCAAGCGAACGATCAAAAACAATGGCAAGTGGCTGCAACACAACAACAGCAAAGACGGCCACAACAACGGCGACCACAACAGGGACGTTCTCGAGGCCGCTCAGGTGGAAGACCAGGAGGTGCTGCTTTAAAGACATTACAGTTCACCGTTTTTTGCTTTGATCGAGCAACCGGCAAAGAACTTTGGAAACAGGTTGCCACTGAAGCGAAGCCTCACGAAGCGACTCATTCGACAAACAACTTTTCATCTGCTTCACCTTGCACAGACGGAAAACACGTTTACGCACACTTTGGTTCGCGCGGTCTGTACTGCTACACGATGGACGGCAAGCTGGTCTGGAAACGTGACGATCTTGGCAAAATGCAAACTCGAGCATCATTTGGTGAAGGAAGTTCGCCAACTTTAACTGGAGACAAAATTGTTGTTCCTTGGGACCACGAAGGACAGTCGTTTGTGACTGCTTTAAATAAACTCACAGGTGATACCATTTGGAAAACAGACCGTAACGAACCAACATGCTGGGCCACACCTCTGGTTATCGAACATAATGGCCGACAACAAGTGGTCATGAATGGCCAAAACAAGGCTCGGTCGTACGACTTGGAAACTGGCAAAGAGCTGTGGAGCTGCGGTGGTCAAACCCAGCGTCCTGTAGCATCCGCCATTTCAACCGGTGGTCTTGTGATTGTCGGCAGTGGTCATCGAGGGTCGTTTATGGCAGCATTTGACCCGGCTGGCCGAGGCAACGTTGAAGGAACAGATCATGTAAAATGGACAATCACGCGTGACACTTCTGATATTGCATCTCCCATGCTATCGAATGGCCGCCTGTATTTTCACAAAGGGAAAACGGGGGTTCTAACATGCGTTGATGCCATCACTGGTAAGAAGATTTTTGGCCCAACTCGAACTCCGGGACTAAGCAGCATTTATGCTTCTCCTGTTGCTGCTGGCGGGCATGTCTTCCTGACCGGACGCAGTGGAACCACTGTCGTGATTAAAGACGCTGACAAATTCGAAGTGGTTGCTACGAATTCAGTTGGGGAAACAGTCGACGCGACGCCAGCTCCTGTTGATGACCAGTTGTTTATTCGAGGCGAACGACACCTGTTCTGTATTTCGGGGTCGTAACCGTCGATCAACCAACAGCCAGTTGAAAAGCTGGCTGCCTTGGTTCGACTCTCATTCCATCGGCGATTCCACCGGCCTCAAGGCAGCCATCTGCTCACCGACGTGATCGTTATTTATCGTGGTCGTGGTCGTGGTCGTGGTCGTGGTCGTGGTCGTGGTCGTGGAAATGATCTTTCGCTGGCGTCGCTGACAAGTCCGCAGCTTGCGAAATTGCAGAAGAAAGCCCAGAGCCTGTCATCTGTAAAAAGGCGGCTTCGGCGGCTCGATACACATCACGCAAAGCCACATCATGTTGGCCAGCGACTTGAGCACACGATTCGAATTCAGGAGCGAACGTGACTTCTCCGGATTGCAAGCGACTGCATTTGCCTAATACGTCTCCCCAGATGGTCGACACCACTTGAGGCTGGCGAGGCCTGATTGTGCGTACAAAGTTGGCTCGACGAATTCCAAGAGTTTGGGTTTCACGAAACAGAATCTGTTCCATCAGATCTGCATCTTCAGGACGACTCAGCGCGCTGACCATAGTCGCATTGCGATTTTTCTTCATTTGAATAGGCGTTAAATACACATCCAATGCTCCGGCTTTGCGAAGTTGGTCGCTGGCGTAAGCCAACACTTCTGCCGACACATCATCAACGTTTGTCTGTAACAAGCACACGGTCTGTTGATCCATAGAAACCGGTTCGGTTCCGACAAAGATTCGCAACAGGTTGGCCCGCTCGGGAAACGTCATGGAACCGGCACCATAGCCGACGTCTTGAATCGTCATCGAAGGTAACGGACAAAACTGATCAGCCATCACCTTGACAATGGCGGCTCCGGTAGGAGTCGTCAGTTCAGCTTTGACTGGAATTTGAGCCAGAGGAATGCCTTTTAAAATTTCCGCGGTGCCTGGAGCCGGAACAGGGCATATTCCGTGGTCAATTTTCACAAATCCACATCCGGTCGGAATCGGATTGCATACCACTCGGTCAACGTTCAAGAGATCAAAGGCAACGGCGGCTCCCACAATGTCGACAATGGAATCGACCGCTCCGACTTCGTGAAAGTGGACTTTTTCCATTGTCGAACCGTGAACTCGAGCTTCCGATTCCGCGACCACTCGAAAGATATCCATTGCGATGCGGCGTTGGCGATCAGTGAAAGCACTGGCTTCCTCAACCAGCCGACGGATGTCTGAATAATGGCGATGAGCATGCTGTT
>CAYTUE010000130.1:0-11030 GCA_964441085.1 uncultured Planctomycetaceae bacterium | reverse complement strand
GATGGTACACTGTCTTTACCATTTATCGAACCGATTCTGATCGAAGGTCTGTCACTGGTTGAAGCAACAGAACTGGTACGCCGAGCGTACACCGCATCTGATGCTGAACCAATTCTCCAGGAAGATAGCCAGATCAGCCTCACAATGATTCGACGACGCACAGTGAAGGTGCTTGTTGTTCGAGAAGAATCTGGTGGAGCAGCGGATATCACGAAGCGAGGAACCGGCCATGTCGTCGACCTGCCCGCTTACGAAAACGATGTCCTGCATGCATTAAGCGAAACAGGAGGCCTGCCAGGTCTTGATGCCAAGAACGAAGTCTTGATTTATCGAGGCCTGTTTGAAGATGGATTGAACTACGAGCAAATCATCAATCAATCAGCACAAGATGCCTGCAAAAATCAAGATGCTTGCTTTTGTGATGAATCACCCAAACCAGATCCACCCAATCTGACTCGCATTCCGCTTCGATACAACCCGATTACCCCGCCAACATTCACTCAGGAAGACATCTTGCTGAGCGAAGGCGACATCGTGGTCATTAGAAGTCGAGATCGCGAAACATTCACCACAGGAGGGATTCTTGCTGGCGGCGAATTCCCACTGCCTCGTGACAAAGATCTCGACGTACTGGGGGCCATCGCCATGGCTGGCGGACCACTTGGAAGTGGGGGAACAGGAATTTCTGCGATTGGCAATGGCAATGGTGGCGGTGGATTCGGTGGTGGTGGCGGTCAGAGTCAAGGATTGATTCCTCCAAGTGATGTACTGGTGATCCGAAAGCTTCCATGCGGCAACCAAATCACAATCAAAGTCGACCTGAATCGTGCTCTTCAAAACCCATCAGAGCGAATTCTCATTCAGCCGGATGACTTCGTCATGCTTCGATTTAAGCTCTGTGAAGAACTTGCCAATGTTGCACTCAGCCTTGTCCAGTTCAACTTCCTATTGAACTCGTTTAACTAAGCCCGAACCATTCCAGTAACCGCTGGAACATGAGTTCAAACGTGCAAGAGATGAGTTGGCTTTTCAAGAGAAAATGTGGTCCTCAAAACGGCCACTTCAGAAGTTCAACACAAAACCATCAAGCCCGTCATCTTCTCCAGAGATGACGGGCTTTTTTGTGCAATGAGCAATCAAGACTTGAGTCTGAATGCAAGATTTTTCTGGATTGACCGGCAGTGGCTGGTACTCGGACAAGAACCTTCTGCAGATTTTGCCGTTCAATATGCCAAGGCGAGGACAACTTCTGAATTGGCCGAGGTCTTGCGTTGATTCGGTGTCCCTGAGAAATCACAAGCTTGATACTTTGACACTGAAGCTGCGTCTCAGGACGAGGCTCTTTGCCAGCTTGCTCCTTTCTCAGTTGAGATATCTTTATGCGTTCCCGAAACCGAAATCTACTATGCGTTTTGCTCGTGGTGGCTGTTTCAAAAACAGGCTACGCTCAGGGGCCAAAGTTCCCCTACAAAGCTCGAGTGATCTCGTCAGAAACTTACGCACGAAGTGGTGGAGGCGAAAACTTCTATCCCACTCAGGTGCTTCCTAAAGATTCGATCGTGACCGTTCGTCGGCACGATCCAGGCGGGTGGTATAAAATTGATCCGCCAAAAGGCAGCTTCAGTTGGATTGCCACCACATACGTTCGCCAAACATCTGCGAACACAGGCGTCGTATCCACTAGCGGTGCGATCGTATCTGTCGGCAGTCAGTTTGGCGACGAAACCACGGTGTGGCAAAGGAAGATGCTCCCCAATGAGGAAGTTCAACTGCTTGGTCAACAAATTGTTGAAACCGAAGCGGGACCACGCAAAATGTACAAGATTGCGCCTCCTGCCCGTGAATACCGTTGGGTTTCGGGGCGAGACATCCTTCCAATCGATCAACAGGCACTCACAAACCGTGACAGCGATCCTTATGCCGTCCCCTCTGAAATCATCAAGCAAAACGAACGGATTGCCGAACAGCGTCGTGCAGAAAATCCCCAGACAGCCGCACCTGCTCCGAAATACTCACCAAGCCAAAGCCTTGCACGGATTCAAAATATTCGCAAAGAAAAGCTGGCTCTCAGACAATTGGATCGTGACTTCCGCAACATGCTGCAGCAACAGCCAAACGATTGGAAGCTGGACCAGATCGAACAACGTTATCAAAAGCTACAAGAAACCAGCAGCTATCCGCCCATCGCAGGACAAATTGACCTGCGATACCCAGCCATCAATCGATACCGAATTCGAAAGGCTGAATTCGACGACTTCCAACGAATGACATCAGCAACTGAAAAAAGAGATGCTGAACTGCTGGCAGCTCAATATGGCATTCCACCAAACGAAACTCTGCCAAACCAAACCACACCAAACGAAGCGGTTACTCAAAACCACCGTCCGGAAATGGCAACTGGCCCATTAACAAACAGTGTCTTGACAGTCCCTGAAGTCAGTCTCGCACAAAATGGGCCAGCGGGCGTCTTTGCTGCCCCAAGCGTCGAATCTCCTGTCAACGGCCTACCAACTGTCGCCGCAACACAGCCTCCCATTCCTGAAGGTTCGACCCCCACAGGATCCACAACGCCTCAACAAACAGCATTTGTGGGAGCAGGGTACGTTCAGCGAGGAATCACGGCAGAAAGTGAATACGTGCTGATGTCCCCAGCCGGAAAAATTCTTGCTCACCTAAACCCCGAACAAAGCGTGGATTTAGAATCACACATCGGGCAATCTGTCGGATTAAAGGGCAAGAGATTTTTCGACTCTGAACTTTCAAAGGACCGGATCAACGTCAGCGGGCTACAGCGAGTTCGTCTTCGTCAGTAGTCAAAGTAGTCACAGCGAAAGACACACCAATCTCAACTGCAGTGGATACTATTCACTGTCGGAACCTTCAGCACCCGAAGTTGCCTCATCTTGGCTTTCTGCGGGTGCTTTTGCTTTGTCCCAAAAAGTAACAGCAAATACCAGAAGGACGGCTCCCGCCATCACAGCAGGCAGTAACCAGAAGTCATGCCACTGCTCCATCGTGCTCGTAAGCAGGTCTTGATTCACCTTCTCAGGGATTTCACGTGTGAACATTTGAGTCAGCGACTCACCAAATGTCACCGTGCCGTCGCCTCTGGCAGCTTTCAAATTGTTCACGTAATCGGTCGCCTTCACGGGGGCTCCTAATTGTTTACCCTGATATGTCAGCGGTAAACCGAAGAAATTTCCAGCGGCCATAATTTGATATCCAAAATACATGCCCACTCCTTGAGTCAAAAACACAAGCAGGCTTTGAGCTTGACCACGAATCGCTTTCGGTGCTTTTTGGTCGGTGTACATGAAACCCGTGACAAAGAAAAAGTCGTAGCAAATTCCATGTAAAGCAACCGCCAAGAGAAGGGCAACTGTACTCAATTCAGAAGCGCCATAAGCGAACAAGACATACCGAATCACCCAGCATCCCATGCCAATCAGGATCATCATTTTTAGACCAAGGCGACGGAAGAAAAACGGAATCAACAGCATAAAGAAGATTTCAGACATCTGCCCAAGCGTCATCGTGGCAGCGGACTGTTCAAATCCCGTTTGACTCAAAAACGTGGACGTCAATCCGTAGTAATAAGCCAGAGGAACGCAGATCAAAGTTGAACAGATCGCAAAAATCAAAAAGTTGGGGTCTGCCAGCAGCTTAAAAGCATCCACCATAAACACCGATCTGATATCCATCGGCTTGCCTTTCATCGGCGGGGGAGTCTGCGGCAACGTAAAGCAAAACAGGCCCAGCAAAACTGAACTGGCCGCGCCTAACCAGAAAATATTCAACGAGTTCGACCAACCTAAAAAGCCGACTCCAAGGCCAGCAGCAATCCACCCAATCGTTCCCCAGACTCGAATTTTCGGGAAGTCTTGCTGGCTTGGCGTATGAGTAAACGCAATCGTGTTTCCCAGCCCCAAAGTTGGCATATAACACAGCAGGTGAGCCAAAATCAGCCAAACCATATAAGTCCCCGTTTGCTTACGAGATGCTTCAAGCTCGACAAGTTCTGGGTTGGCGGCAGCAATGTCTTTTTCTGTGTTTGAAGCAGCCTCCGAATTCGTTGTGCCGTTATCAGTATCGGTTTCAACCTGACTGGCCTGAGCTTTCTTCAGTTCCACAATTTGAGCGTTCGTTTCCGTTGCGGCTGAACCCAGCACAGCTGCACCAGCGAGTAAGCCACCGCCAATCAGCATCAACACGCCCATCACTCGTTCTGAATTGAACAGGCGATCGGCCACAAGCCCAAGAAACAAAGGAGCAAAGATGGCGGCAATCGGTGCACTGCCGTATGCGGCACCGGTGAGGTCGCCAATACCAGCCACGTCCAAAGCCGCAGCCATCGTGGCAAACCAAGCTCCCCACGCGAAGAACTGAAGAAACATCATGGTCGACAGGCGAGGCACTGCGGAGGATTTCAAGGTTCAGTCCTTCTTTACCAAACATTTAGCCACGACGTGACCTGTGGAAACATTGATATTCGAGATGCCTCGAACGATTCCGGCATAATGACGCCATCAAATCAGCTGAGCAACTCACCAAGGCAGGTTTTGATGATCGTTCTGTAATCTTGACGCGAATCACGGCTCATCAGTCGACCTTTTTTCACAACACCCGGCCAAGAAGTCAGAGCGGCTGAAAACACTCATTATTGCCAGAATCGCCTTTCTGCGTTTTTCACCGCCTTCTGCTGAGAATCTGGCTACAATTCCGTACAAAGTGCTGCGTATTGGCCAATATCTGGGAGAACCATCCCTCCTCTCCCGTCTTGATTTCACTCACCTAGACAAACAGTAATAAGAAAATGTCGCGAGACTATTTTAACCTGAATGAACTGACTCAGTACCTAGGACGCAATCGACGTGAAGTCGAAAAACAGGTCAGCCGTGGACAGATTCCCGGTCGGCGAGTTGCCGGTGAATGGCGATTTCACAAAACAGAAATCACATCGTGGCTGGAAAAGGAACTCCCCAACTTCAGCGATTCAGATCTCGCCACGTTAGAACAATCGCAAGACAAAGCGGGCGATCAGTACCTGCTTTCCAACTTGTTACAACCCAATCTCGTTATAGTTCCTCTGGACGCAGGCACAAAACCGTCGGTATTAAAACAGCTGGTCGACACTGCCATGCTAAGCTGGCAGGTTTTTAATTCGGCCTCCATTTTACAGGCCGTTCGTGATCGAGAAGACGTGATGTCGACATCTTTCGATGGAGGCGTCGCGATTCCCCATCCTCAAAATCGCATGCCTGACGCATTGGGCGAATCGTTGCTTGTATTTGGACGAACGGTCAGTGGCATTCCATTTGGAGGAAGCAAACGTTCGCTGACTGACTTGTTCTTCCTGCTTCTCTGTCGCGACGACCAGACGCATCTTCGAGCACTCGCAAGACTCGGTCGACTCTTCCAACAAGAAGGCTTTTTAGACTCGTTGAGAAGTCTCGATGACAGTCAAGCAACATACGAATTTCTGATCGAATCAGATCAAGCACTCGAAACTTCTTAGCCTGGATCACCCGCGTTTCCTCGCAGCTTTTCGCTTCGGAATCTCAGCGGCCTCTGCAGTGAACCAACCGGCCCTCAGCGCATAAAAAAAACCGCCGAGACCATGAACTCACAGGTCGGCGGGTGAGAATCAAAACACTGATATTGGCTGCTTTATTTACGACTAAAGCGTTGTTCCAACAATTCCATTCCTCGAGCAACATCTGGATCGAGCACGATTTCGCCGCTTGTCTTTCCTCGAAACATCGTCGACCGATTGAAACCGGCGGTTGAAACTTCTTCGTCCACTTGCAGCCCTTTGCCAGCATAGTTCTTATGGTTTGGCGAAAAGAATTTTGCTGTCGTCAGTTTCAGTCCAGTTCCACCTGGAAGATGGATGATACTTTGCACAGACCATTTGCCGTACGTCTTGCGACCAACAATTGTGCCTCGACCATGATCTTTAATGGCACCGGCGACAATTTCGCTGGCACTGGCACTGCCTTCATCAACCAGTAAAACCAATGGCATTCGTCGAGTGTTATACGATCGAGCTCGAAATACCTGAGTCTGATCGTAAGAGCGACCTTCTGTTGAAACCAAAACACCGTTTTCGATAAAGCGATCGATCACAGCGGCGGCTGTATCCAACAGTCCACCAGGATTCCCTCGCAGATCCCAGATCAAACTTTTCATTCCCTGTCGTTCAAGCTTTCGCAAAGCGGCTTCCATTTCTTCTTCAGTCGTATTTTGGAAACCTGTCATCCGGATGTAGCCAACTTTGGTTGTGTCATCCAGAATCAAAGCACGAGTCACGCTTTTGATTTGAACCGGGCGACGGATCAATTCACTTTGAGACACTTGCCCATCTGGGTCTTCATATTTAAGCGTCACTCTGCTGCCTCGAACTCCTCGCAGCAGTCGAGCCGCTTCGTCCGTTGAAAAGTTGCGGCAATCGTGGCCATCGATTTCGACAATAAAGTCGCCTGGTCGAAGTCCGCCCGCTTCTGCAGGGCTATCCAAAAGAACATTGGCTAAATGCATTCCCTTGCCTTTTTCAGACTCCATTTCGATGCCAATGCCAACGAATTCCCCCTGAATGCTTCCGAACAAATCGTTGTAGCTATCTGGAGTCAGAAAATTACTGTAGTCATCTAAAGCATTGCAGCCACCAAACAGGTACTCCATAACAACTGCGGAACTTTTCAACTGCAGTTGGTTTGCCGTGATATCACAGACTTCGCTGATCACCATTCGAGCTTCTGCTCGGCTACCAATGGGACGATTCCAGAATGACTGAATCAACTTTTTTCGAACAGCATCAACATTGGAATGAGCACCATTGCGGAAATGTTTCGATAAAAACTGTGAGTTCCCAAGGGCCATGTAAAGGCTCTCTGTTCCGTGAGCCAAGAATTTGGTGGCTGTGACGGGATCAACGTATTCTGTTTGAATTCGCCCAAGTACGTCTTCCAGCAAGTCCAGACTTTCTGAACGAGACATAGACAACATCTGCTTTTCGAAGCTGCCGTCTGCGTAGCGACGTTCAACACCAAAGTGGACTCGAGTCCGTCTTAAGGCATAGGTCAGGCCATCATCAGCAGGAAACTTTTCCAGCGCCGCTTCGTACAAACGAATCGCGTCTCGCCACTGACGATTAGCTTCCAGAGACTCTCCCTGATTCAGAGCTTGGCTCGCCGTTTCCAGCGCCGTCGTATCAACCCGACCACTGTCAGCTTGAAGTGGGCAAAGCAAGCCCGCTTGAACGACAACAGCAAAGGCCGTAAGAACGATAGACTGACTAATTGAGCGAATATTCAGACGCTGCATGGTGGTCCCCTTATTCCGTTTCCTGCGGGCAGCGACCTGCAAGAAACGTGCTTCAATCGCTTTAAGGAGATGCGTCCTGCATCAATTTGCTCGTCCTTGAACGCCCAAAAACAATGGAAGCGTTCGATGGTTTTAATAGTTCACAGCAAGGACTTGCTGTGGGACATTCAATGTTGGTGAATCGGTGTAGCTAAAATTCATTCTACTAAACGACGTAAAGCTACTGACTGATTCCTTCAAGACGTTTGGTGTGTCGAATGTCGGGGAGACATCATAAAAGCAACACAACCAATCTGATTCACTGTTCATTGACAACATGGTAGCGATGACGTGTCGTCACTGCCGTATGCTTCGACTATATGATCCGGTTTCGAACCGGTCAAACGCTTGTTTCCCGCAGCCTTTCGCTGGTGAGAATAATTGCACCAACCGGTAGAACCGTTGAGGTTTTACACCGCTGATTTTGTGCTGTTTTTCGGGTTGACGGATGATTCCGCCAAAATCATGCGGAATACCTATTTTCTGTGTTCGAAACCAACAGTCGAAGCACCCGCCAACAAAGCATTGAATCAATCCTAAGGACTGAAACGATTAGGTAACATTGCAAACATTGTGTTTACGAAACTGCAACCTCGGCAACAACTGAACACAAAAAACATCGTGTGCTGCCACAACGAAACGGCCAAACCACGGGTCATATCACGAACGTTTTGCAATGAGCTCAACGGATTCGAACACAATCCCACGACGAAAAAACAGACTTCCGACACGACATTTGGTAACACTAAGGTTTGGTTCCAGAATATTCATGGCATCAACAGTTGGCTCAGATGGATCGGTTTCGCATCAGCTGCTAGGTCGCTAGATTACATCTGTTAATCATCACGCATAGTAAGGTGAACACAAGTGGTTGGTGCTTTCGAACAATCTGACTACAAAACGGTTTGTGTTCTGCTGTTTGTTCTTCCGCTGCTCACAGCATCCACCGCAGTCGCTCAAAAAACAGATGCAATCAGCCGAGGAGCCGTAGTTCCTTGGAAACGTGATGTGGCAACTCCCGAACGCATATCAGCAAACTTCGAAGACATTCGCTTTAAGAATGCGCTCGGGCATCAGCTTCGAGCATGGTATTTTCCTTGCCCAAAGGCAACACACACGATCTTGGTGTGTTCCGGAAATACGGGCAACATTTCCCTGTCACTCCCATATGCCAAGCTGCTTCATGATGGTGGATTTCACGTCATGCTTTTTGACTACCAAGGCTTCGGTGGCAGCGAAGGCATTGCCAGCGTCATGTCTTTAGCCACCGATACAGAAGCTGCATTCCAATACCTGCTGAATGAAAAACGGCTGCGGCCCGACGACATCGGAGTGTTTGGAATTTCTCTTGGGTCGATCCTCGCCTTAATGATTGCTAAAGAACAAAATGCTGCTGCGGTTGCCGTGGAAGACATCTTTGTTCCAGAACAGATGTTGCGAAAATTTGGAGTCAGCGAAAACGATCCCAATGAAATAAAAGCCATGGCCATTCGCATTGCAAAACAGTTGCTGCTGGGCCGAGTCAACCCGCTGGACAACGCCAAAGCATGTCAGTGCCCCGTGTTTTTAATGCATGGATTGAACGACAGATTACTGCCATTCTCTGGTTCAGTCCAAGTGGCGAAGGTACTGGCTGCTGAAAGCCAAGTTTGGTTAATGAACCAAGCTGGACATGCCCCCGAAACTCTTGAAGTGAACGATCGAGAATACGCTGCTCAGTTGAATCAGTTCTTTCACACAGCGATGACAGGTGAGCAATCTCTCCTGAAACTCAAATGGAATTCTCGGAAAGCTGAAACTTACGGAAGCAGAAATCATCCGGGCACCCACCCCGTTTTTGAAACATCAATTACTCTGTCAAAAGCTCAAACGCAGCACTCACACCCTCGCCCCATACAACTGGTATTTGTTGATGCTCAAGCTCGCTATCAAGTCGTACGCACGATGCTGGCATTGGGAGAAACTCAACGCTGGAACCTAGCGTTCCAGCCCGTGCACTGTTCCGCAGTCGAATTCCAGTATGTCACACCAACTCTTCACGCTGCGATTGCAAAAAAGTCGAACAGTCCTCGCTCAGCCACGGACGCGAAAACCGTTCATGACTGGAACCCCGAACTGTCTGAATTTTCTGAGCACCGAGCAGCGCTGGTTCAATGGACCATCAAGTTTTTTCGCACCCCAGAGATTGCTCATTATTTCATGGCGAACTACGGTAAAAATTTTAGCTTTCCGTCAGAGATCAAATCGCGTTATCTACAAACCTACCCAGCTTCCGAGGTGAAGCGGTTGCTTCAATTCTTGAAAACAAATCCCAACCGGCCACCAAACATTTCCGCAAGATATGCTCGACTGCTGGCTCGCTTGTACTGCTGGCCTTTGCCCAGCAACACGAATCGCCAAGTTCAGTTTTCAAATGATGCCCAACGCGTTACTTTGGCAGAAACCATGCTGACGTTATTGCCAGATAACAAAAATGACTATTTCGAACTGGGTAACGCATCATTTCAATATCGGTTTCAAGACACCGTGATTGCAGATGCACTGATGCGACTTGCTCGGATTCGTCTACGAAACGGCCAACGGGATGCTGCTCGGCAATTGCTAACGCTGCACGTTGAACTGTTGCCCCCCACATCGGCAACCCATTTAACGGCAGACCGAATCGCTGCAATTTCAACGGTGACTGATCTCGACAAAGTCACCTCCCACCTGCCTCGCAGAAATCGCAGAACACCGTTCCCGAATTAATTCAGGCCAGATTCTTGTCAGAATCGACTGTTCCCAATGGCGACGTCAAATCAGGACCTTCAGACTGAATCACAGCGATGAATTGCGTAGCGCAGCAATTCATTCCTGCGGCAGCAAGTTTTTCGCCTCAGACAGGCTCGGATTTTAATGTGCAAACGCGTAAGGTTCCCTCACATTCGATTTGTTTCCAATGATTCCTGACGGTTACAGATGTCCTCCACACAGCAACTGCCTACTTCAAAGTCTTCAGAACAGCCCGGCGATCTCGCTACGGTCTGTCTGGTTCGATATGGCGCGATGCCTCAAGTAGGCCGATTCACAGCAACGCCTCGGCTGATCGCCCCTGATACGACCTCCTTGGTAGGGCACAGTGTCGTGGTAACAACCGAACGCGGCATCGAACTGGGGCAATTGCTGAGTATCCTGCCAAAGGGAGCTGGCGAAGAACACGCAATGACGGGCGAAATTCAGAGAATTGCCACGGCAGACGACATTTCAACAAGCCAGCGTCAGCGCACTGAATGCGACGGTGAATTTGAGACTTGGCTCGATCGGATTAAAGACTGGGATGTTCAGCTCCAGCTCCTCGACATCGAAAAGACGTTGGAAGGTGATCAAGTCATTCTTTATGTATTGAACGATCAAGATGCCGAGACAACTCGCTTGGCCCTTTTAACCGCGGCTGCAGGCTACGGAATTGTTCACGTACAGCCTGTCACAGCAGAAGGCGTCACCCCGATTGGCAAACCATCATCTGGAGGTGGCTGTGGTTCAGGTGGTGGAGGGTGTGGCAGCGGCGGATGTGGCAGCAAGTAATGTCTGTCGCACAAATCAACGGATTACGATCAGCGGTTACGGTCAGCGGACTAGTGGATCGTCAAACTCTGATTTTGGGGTAGACCGACTTGAGTTTGTAGCGT
>CAYTUE010000129.1:0-11067 GCA_964441085.1 uncultured Planctomycetaceae bacterium | reverse complement strand
TTGATTTTCTGCTGACCGTAGCAGCCCAACTCTGCATACCCAAGATCATCGGCCAGTATCAAAACGATATTCGGGCGGGCTATTTTCAGGCCAGAATCTGCAGCATTTGTAGGCTCTGCGGCGTGTACACTCCAGATGCCGATCAGGCTGATTGCACCAAGTGCTTGCACTAATTTCATTGTGTTGCACTCCACGAATTCGTTGATTTTGATTAAAAGTGAGTCTCTAACGGCAACTGGGGACACTGGGGAGCCCTCTCAGCTGGTACTCCACTCTTGGCGGCGAACGAGTTTTCCTCAAGGGCGAACAGGGAAGACCGGTTGAGCATTTCGAACGTCAACGTTTTGTTTAGTTGCGAGGTTTTGCGGGGCCTGCAGGCACCCAAGTGTTGGCGCTGGATTCTCGAATGTCTCGCAATTCTTCGGCACTCGCTGGACGGTTTTCGGATTGCCCACTTTTTGAATGTGAGTTCTTAAGTTTTTGAGGTCGATAGCTGGAAGCAAGCCCATCGTCAGAGTGGTTACTGAAGGCGGACTTCCAGAAGGCGAGGCTGTTTTCTTGCGAACCGCCGTATCGATACTTCAGCAAGGCGCACATTGAAAGAATGGACCCAACGATGATCCCTAGGATCAACCAGTCTCGAAATTCTGTTTCAGCGATCAAGACAATCCAAGAACATAAAATGGCGGCAAACGCGATGATAATCATCGTCGCCAACATGCTGCCTCCATCGCTGCGATTACGTCGGAATTTGCGAGCCATCG
The DNA here is from genome assembly GCA_964441085.1 of uncultured Planctomycetaceae bacterium. Classification (GTDB taxonomy): domain Bacteria; phylum Planctomycetota; class Planctomycetia; order Planctomycetales; family Planctomycetaceae; genus Fuerstiella. The sequence goes on along the minus strand of CAYTUE010000129.1, from coordinate 10,303 downwards.
AAAACCGAGCTCCTGACTAAGATTGTTTTGCCTGAACGCCTGATTCAATGGAAATGGATTCCATCAATATCATCAAGACATTGTGACACACTCAACTTGTTCAGTGAAGTCTGGCTGAAAGATCATTTTTGATCAGTTTTGTTTGTCGCACCAAACGTGTTGTTGTATTGAACCGTCACTCAAAAATTAGTTGTCTGCCCCCAGTTTTCTGACGCAGGTCTGAATTCTATCATTGGTAATGAGATCACCACTCCAATGAGGAAACTGAGTTTGCAAGAACTGAGTCTGCAGCCATCGATCGAGACTGCGAGGTTGAACTCTTAAAGCCGTTGCGGTCAAAAAGGCAACCGTGTTTTTGCCTTCCGGTGACACATCAAAAAACAGATCATCAACAACACTTTTTAACTTGATGACATTGAACTGCGGGATATTCGCTTCGTCTGATTCCTGAACAACAGTCGTCGCAGACTGATGTTTGACTTGAGTATCTCGCCCAAACAATGGCCCCATCGTGGTTTCCCATACCGGGCCAGCTGCTTTGATCGACAAAAAACCATCCGCATGGTACCGACGGAACAGGTTAACTTGCTTCAGCAGTTGCTCCAGCTCTGGACTAAGTTGCCCTTCGGGACGACCAAAAAAGTGACCTGCAACTCGACTTCGAGACATTTCCCATTTGGGATACGATCGGCCATATAACGACAGTAAGTTTGCAGTGGCGTCTCGTTCGATCGTTGTTCGACGAGCAACCTGTTTACGTCTTAATGCAATGCTTCTGAGGACGTGGTCTTCGTGAGCATCCGGATTCAGAAGTTCATCCACCTGCCGCACAAAGGCCACGATGTCTCCCACCTGAATCGGAGTTTTGTGGTCTGCTTTGATTCTGGAAGACACGGATCCCGCATGGATCAATGAAACAATCCCAACAGGTTTCATGATGGTTCCTGCGCCGCGGAACACAGCGACCTGTTGAATCTTCTTGGAAACAGGATTCACCAGATTAAGAGCATGGCACTTTCCGAGATTCACAGTGCCTGTGGTCCCCGAAACCTGAGTGATTTCACCGATAAAGTACACCAGTTCTGTGCGATCCGACCCCGATAAGTCGGCTTGCCCCCATGCCGCGGGTGATCCGCTTGAAGTGAAAAGGCACAGCAAGACAAGAAAAGTGAAACAGGATTGAGGGAGGCGAATCATGTGTCGGTGTTCCAAAAGTACGAAGCAGTCAATCGGACTGATGGACGAATACTACAACATCCAAGCAAGCAAAACCCTAGGAAAATCGACCATCACACCGAAAACAGGCGAGTGAACTCAGGAATTTCGCGCATTTTCATCAGAGTCATGAATCTTGGCGGACTGTGACACCCAAATTGGCGACGGCAACCTCAGGGAGTCACAGCGAGGGATTCAGTGGTTGAGCGAACTAAGCCGCACCGCTGGCAAGGTGCCCCGAAGAGTATCTTCGCTAGGACTTCAAGATTCTCACCTGACTGCCATTTGCAACACCGTGGATTTTTAATGACGGTTGCATCAAGGATGATTCCAGTTGACTTGGCATCGTGACCGGTGTGTGAGCCACTGCGGCACGAAACCGCGTTCCGATTTCTAAGTTCACTGACGCGGGATTGATGCCAAGAGCCTGTGCTGCATGAGTGGAAATCATCGGCAGTCGTTTGATGATAGATTCGTTCTGATTCAACCGGCAAAAGGTCTGAAGCTCCTTCCAGATGCTCAAATCCGAATTGGAAGCTCGGCTATCTGTTCCCAAGATGACTCGCCCCCCTGCGGCTTCAATCTGCTGCCACGGATGCTTTGTGTGCCCAAACCATTGATGAGTCCGCACGCAGTAGACCGTGGTGATGTTTGCAGATTCCGCCAGCAGGCGAACATCGGTGTCATCCAGATAGTTTGCATGAATTGCCAATGCCGATGACGCCGTTTTCAACATGGCCAAGTAGTCGGCAATTTTTGAAAGACCAGCTAACGTTTCAACTTGCCACAGTCCTAGGCTGTCCAAGAAATCAACAAAGCGGCCTTGTTTCGATTCAATCAATTCCACTTCGTCTTTTGTTTCTGCCAAGTGCATCGCGATGGGCAAATCATGCTGCTTCGATAACTCGCAAGCATGCAGCACAATGTCTGGGTGCACACTGTAAGGGGCATGAGGACTTAAGCCGGCAACAACGTCAGCGCATGTTGCCTTGCTACGCTGCCAGCGATTTACAAAATCATCAGCGATCTGCTGCTGTTGAGCAACGCGACCTGCAGTGAACCCGAGGAGTTCTCGAAAACACACTGATGAAGTCGCACCACGGCCGGCGTCTGCCACCGCGCGGATCATTGCATCTCGCCCTGCATCAGACGTGCAGATTTCTCCGATCACCGAAGTTCCCGTTGTCTGGCATTCTGTATAGCCAGAAACGACCGCTTCTTGAATGTGACTTGGTTTTGTTAAACCTGCTTGACGATACTTTACCACCGAACGAATCCAGTCGGGAAACGGACTTGGAGGTGGAAGAGGTGCTTGGAGATTTGAAAATTCGAGGTGAGTATGAGCATTCACAAGAGCCGGCAGCACGGTGATTGGCTGAACCAAAGACTGCTCGTCTGCGGGAACATCGCAGATTTCCTGAAGAATCCCATTCACAATGGTCAACCGTTGGTTTGCCTGAATGTCTTGTCCGCATCGAACCAACCAAGCACAGTGCACAACATCAATCTTGTCGGACATGTTTCGATTCGCTTGCTGAACAAGGGGGCAAAGTAAAAGGTTCGCTAGGCAAATTTGAAAGGGATCATCAGGTCACGTGTCGCACTAAGTCAAAAACGCCATCATGATTTTTTTTGAAGCACCAAGACGGTGTCTCCGAGTTCATCTGTGAGTTCCAGTGGGTCGCTGAGGTCGTACCAAAAATCATAGACATCAAGCAATTCCAGTTCGGGCACCTTGCCTAACAGTTCCTGCATCTGCCCCGCTTCATAAAGCCTCATCTGATAATCAGAAGAAAACGTCCGAACTTCCGGATGGTCTTTGGTGGTCACACCCATCTTAAACTTCAACGTTTCAAGACGAGTGGAACGTTGGCAATCGTGTACATCTAATCTCATATCGACCGTCACATCATCCTCGGTCACGCTCCATTCTTCGCTGTCTTCGGTATCTGCATCTGGAGGAAAAAGATGCAAACCCAGCAGGTACAATCCACCGCTTCGCAGTTGACTTGCCACACATTTTAAATGAGCGATCGCAGCGTCTTCTGTTAACAGATGGCGAAACGTATTGACAAGGCAATACGCAGCATCGAACGGCTTACTGTGCGCAAATGTTGTCATGTCGCCGCAGTTTAAGTTTGCGGTCACGCCATTTGCTGCTAATTGACGTTTCGCATAATCGATGGCCGCTTGGCTGGAATCCACGGCCACAACTTCCAGACCTCGCTTCGCCAGTTCCACAACAAGTCTTCCCCCGCCACATCCGGGTTCGTAAACAAGGCTTGGTGAAAACGAACAGTACTTGTTCACGGCTTGAATCACGAAGTCTGCTTCCATGGCAGTGTCTTCGCGAAATGCGAGATCCCAGTATTCGGGTAAATCGTAGCAATTCACAGGAGCACACGTTTCTGTTTGAAAGAAGTGACTGTTCGCCGCGATGATTGCACCGTATCAAATCAACGATGGCTCGCTAGAAAACTTAGGTGATAAAAACATTTCGAGGCTGCACAAGCCCTTTGTTCTTTTGGTATTCGCCCAAACCAAGCAGCCGCTGTCCTCGAGAATCCACAAGACAAATCGGAGCCGCCAATTGCTGCGCGGTCGGCTGGCTGCGATCCACTCCGACGGATACGCGGTCTGCCTGAAATTGCAAAGCCGTGCCCGTCTTCAATGATTCCATTTCTTGTGAATCGCAGACGTAGTGAACCAGATGACCCAGCGCAACCAATGGGTTAATCAGGTTTGCGTCAAGAACTTCAGAATCTAACGTGGCCGTGCGAATGCCTTCTCGTGACTTCATGCGGCCAATTGATGTTCGCTCCAAAGCGCTCATCAAACCACCACATTCAAGCTGTTCTCCAAGGTCTCGGACAATCGATCGAATGTACGTTCCAGAACCACATTCAATTTTCACGACCACTTGAGGCCAGTTGTAAAACAAAACCTTGATGGAATAAATATGGACGGTTTTGGCCTTCAGTTCCATGGTTTCGCCATGGCGAGCCTTCCAGTAGGCTCGCTTGCCGTTCACTTTGACAGCCGAAAACTGAGGCGGTACTTGTGATATCTGCCCTTCGAAATTTTGTAAAGTCTGCACAAAGGTGGCTTCGGGAATGTCTGGCACATTGTCTGTGTGAGTGACGTTGCCTGTAGAATCATCTGTGTCTGATGTCTGGCCAAACTGAAATTCGGCGACATAAGTCTTCGGAGCTTCCTGCAACAACGAAATCAATTTTGTCGCTGGACCAAGACATACGAGTAGCACTCCTGTTGCCATAGGGTCCAACGTGCCAGCGTGCCCCAGCTTGGTCGGCTTGACCAACTTTTGAACGACATTCACTTCGTCTCGAGAAGTGCGGCCTTCAGCCTTATTGATATTCAAGATTCCAAACATGGCCGGGGAGTATCGAAATTTGGCGTCGCACTGCAATTCAGTCCGACGCCTATTTCTTTGAGTCTAAGAAAAGGCGCGCCTTCCATCTGATTGAATCTCACTTTCTCACGAAAGCTTGTCCTGCAACGCAGAGATTCAGACAAAAACCGCTTTGAAATACCACAAATTGCACAGCAATAGGCGGATTGAACCAAGTCGAGGCATCACCAGCAATCAACACGAAATCTGCCTCGAAATCTCGAAAACGGTCGCTGGGTAGACAAAAGCATCCACGGAATGCAAGAAAATTTCCCAACTTTCAGGCAATCTGCCCGGTTGGCCTCTCCCCATGTTGTTAACTCGGGGGCTATAGGATAACTGTTCGGGCTATTCAGGTTGGTAAAACACGGGTGTTGTTACGCGTCAAGTTGGAAACGACACCCAGAGATTGCCCTATCTTACCAGAGCTTCCGCGTGTCGAAGCCGATATCTCATTTGCCACACCTCTTCTTCAAAACGGCGACAACAGCGTTTCCGGAGACACATCTAATGAAGCAACATACTCTGAAATTCGTCTGTCTTTTCGCCGCAGTGGCGGGAACTTCGCTGGTCGTCACGGCTCAAGATGAAAACTCCGAAGCCGCCGTTGTCGAATACGATCCGTTAAAGACAGACCTGCCTGCGGAAACTCGAGTCGCCAAAGACATTCGCAGTATCTCAGAAATTGCAGGCGATCCATTGGGAGAACAACTGTCTCCTTTGTTGACCACTGTCTTTGATGGAACAGCCAGCGACGATGACCGCTTAACCGCTTTAGCTGCGGTGGAAGAAGCGATTGCTTTGATCGACCAGTCTGACCAGTACCAAAATGCCGTTTACCGTAAAGTGAGTCGTCGAGTTCGTTTGGCCAAAGCTTTAGTTCAAGCATTGAAGGCGACTGACGCAGACGAAGCCGCTCGCGAAATTGCGAATGACTTTTTAATTCGATCGACAGTCGACTACGAAAGTGGAAGCCGAATCGCTCATACGGAAGTCGCCCGACGTCGCTACCAGCAACTGAAGTTAGGCTACCCAGCGATTTACACCGCAATCAAAAGTATCTACGCCACTGACAGCTTCAACTACAACTTGCACTTTGTGGTTTCAGAAACTTTGGTTCAGCAATTGGTTTCAGATATTCGTTGTGAATCTGGCCCAGTGAAAGATTGCATTCTTGGAGCTGCTGTTCGAGGAACACAGGTCACCAATACAGAATTGCGAGCGGACGTGCGACCATCGCCAACCACTGCTCGGTTTGATCTGTTGGTTTCAGGAACGACGTCTTCGAACACGTCGGGAACGAAGTCACCGGCTGTCATCTATACTCGCGGCTATCATGCGTTCGATATCACAAAACCCGTGTTCTTCGATGGTCAGCGGATCTCTTCCGGTTCCGCTAACATGAATGTGAACGCCAACAATCGAACTGTAGGCGTGTCGACCAAGTACGACCGAATTCCACTACTGGGTCGATTCGCTCGCAAAATCGCGTTGCAGAAAGCTCAAGAACTGAAGACTCAATCGGAAGGCATCGCTGCCAGAAAATTGGCTGACAAAGCAATTCCTCGTTTCGAATCAGAAGTCAATTCAAAGTTTTCAGAAGCCAATGGCAATCTCGAAAACAACCTCATGCAGGGCCTTCGCAATCGTGGAATTGCTCCTGAAAGCTACAGTGCTCGTTCCAGCGAATCTCATATCGCTGTCAGTTCGCGAACCATTCGCACGGCAACACTGGCGGGCAACAATGCTCCTGCGATTCCCGTTTCAAACACTGGCGTTACGGTTCAGATTCACGAATCTGCCATCAATGCTGGAATTGATAGCTTGCAATTATCTGGTCGAATGACAATCGACGAAGTTCTTGGGCGAGTTGAAGAAGCTTTGACTGAGTTTGCTCGACGACCAATCAGCCTGCGAGCTGACAGTGCGGATTTGGATCGCGACACAGACTTCGATTTTGATCCAGCAGACCCCATCCGAATTCGACTGGAAGAAGGCAAGGCCGTTATTCTGCTGCGGACCGGTTTTTACCAAGTCGATAAAGATCGCCGCATTCCTCGTCACAGCTTTGAAGTTCCCGTCGAAATTCAGCTGCAAGGCAACCAGCTGTTACTGATTTCTCCAAACACCGAAAGCAAGAACGTCGCTAAAGTGATCAAGCCTCGTTCGATTGAAGAACGAGCATCACCACGTTCAATCATTCAAGCGCGAGCCATCGCCAAAAAATTGATTGAAGGTGCGTTCAAAGAAGAAGTCAAAATGGTTGACACCAATGTCGACTTGAAACTTGGCGGCGGTCAAAATCTGGCCCTAAGACTGTCCTACTTCCAGATTTCTGACGGCTGGATAAGCGTCGTGCTGGACTAGCGTCGTGCTGGCACTAAGTTGGTCAGCACCTTGAGACCACGAACGGACGGCAAACTTTGTTTGCCGTCCGTTTTTTATGCGCTCTTTTTGCCGAGGAAGCAAACAGGCAAGGCAGCCTGATCAACATGCTGTTGCGTGAAATCGCACCAAGACAACAAGCTGGCCTTTGATGAATTTGCACTTGCCTTGCTACACAGCATGAGACGACACGTCAAATCGGCGAAAGGTGGTGACCACGCTGTAAAATGCAGCGATTGCCAAAACACTGACTGTTGCCAGCACGCCTGTTAGAAAGATGGGGCGACTTGATTGCAGCTGCAACAGACCGCTGAGCCAGTGGCATAAGGGAGCCCACAGAAATAAGCCTCCTGCGAAGATTGCGAGCAGTGCCGACTTTCCAGTGAACTTTAAGATGGTTCGAAAGAAGGCTTCGAAGCCTTCTTGAGTGGGTCGGTGAGGAAACAAAAGGAAGATCAGATTGTCGATTGCGACAAACAAAATACTCACAGGAATGCTTACTAAGGCAACTCCCAAAACCAGATCAACTGCAACACCTCGGTAACATCCTACTGCAAAAAACAAAATCCATTGAAAGGCAGTCGCCAACAAAACGGGCACAGCCAATTGTCCTCGAACAACCTGCTGAGATGTCATCGGCAATGCTTTTAACATCACCAAGTATTCGCTATCTAATCGGAAGTCAAATTTGATTGCCTCGGGCAACAAGATAAACGTGTAAAAGAATGCCCCGCAAACAACGGTGACAAATGCTGAAGTCGCATTCGGCATTGAAATGGCGGCAGGAGCCAACAACACGGCAGGAATCACCATCGATACGGCCAAACTACCCCACAACTGCATCGCTCGTTTCCACTGTCGCCACATCAACGGACTGACAAGAAACGCGGGCATCAGAAAACCACTGGAATCGATTTTCATGGCCTGATCAGCTTCGCCAAGATCGGCTGCCCACCGCTGCCGTTCTTTCCGTAATTTTTGATCGTGCCACAGCCGTTCAAAACGAAAAGTCACAACGGCCATGACGGCTAATACGCTACACACCAAAACGCCGTGATACAGAAGACTGAGCGCAGAATCTTGGCCGCTTATCAACGAAGACGCGACAAGAAAAGGGGCGAGCAAAGTTCGGCACACAGGATCTGTTGCTGCCAATTCAATGAAACGACTGGGCAGTGATTCTGCCGAATTCGTGATGGCAGCCAAGTCGGCATTCATGGTCACCACGTCACTGAGTTCACGTTGTAAATGTAAAACAAACAGCAATGCTGCTGAAACAATGACGCATCGATAGACCAAATAGCTGCGGTTTGAAAAGCAGCACGCCACCGCATCGGTCAGCATGCGAAACAGTTCTAATCCCATCAACGCCAAGACCAAACCGACAGGGCTGATCCATGTCAAATCGGGCCACAGGACGCAAGTTGTTAAAACCACTTTGGGAAGAGTGGCCGTAAGAATGGTTGCGCAGCGATACACAAACCGGTTCACAGCCGTAAACGGTCGTCCCACAATTTGTTGTTGTTCACTTTCCGACCATTCGATAGGAGCATCAGGACGTTTCCAAGCAACGCGCACCAAATGCCAGCCAGCCCAAACCGCAACAGAAATCGCAGACCAAAATCGAAACTGTTCAACGGGCCACGAATTTCGGAAGAACATCGTGGCAACCGTTTGCCCCGTCCATAACAACACAAGCAACAGCACAAGAACCGAAAGCAAAGACCGCGATGGAGACGAAAAGCTCCCCTTCAGTCGTCGCAGTTTGGCTCGAATGTTTGCTGTTAGCAGCCCCAGTAGAATTCGATTCATTTTCATCAGCAGCGTCTCCTATTGAACTAAGACAGCTTCAGACGATGCTGATTTTGCATTGGAAGCGTGCTGGCTAACCACGTTGGAATCAGCACCGGCGGAATCAGCACCGGCGGAATCAGCACCGGCGGAATCAGCACCGTTGGAATCAGCACCGTGGGGATTCAGGTCTTCCGCACGACGCTCTTCTGTTGCCAGAAAGAAGATGTCTTCCAAGCTGATGGATCCTTGTTCGTTTTGGAACTGTTTTTTAAGCTCATCGGTGGTTCCAAAAAACGCCGCTTGGCCTCGGTTGAGCATCAGAATATGAGTACAAATGTCTTCGACCATGGCAAGCAGGTGGGAACTAATTAGCACGGCACTGCCTGCTTCCGCCTTTTTCTGAATCGACTGCTTCAGAGTTCGAATGCCACTGGGATCAAGTCCTGTGAGCGGTTCGTCAAACAGCATGGCTTTGGGTTGATATAGCCACGCACAACAGATCGCCAGTTTTTGTCTCATGCCTCGGGACAAGTCTTTGGCCGCTGTGTTTCGCTTTTCATACAACTGAAAGTCGTGAAGCAATTGTTCGGCAAAACCATCCGCCTGTTCCAATCCATAAACAGACGCTGTAAACGCCAGATGATCGGATACGGTCAACTGGTGAAACAGTTGAGGATCGTCTGGGACGTAGGCCAGTTGCTGCTTGACTTCCACCGGATCGTCTTCGACATTCAGCCCACACACTGAAAGCTTGCCCGTTGTCGCTGGCAAGATCCCACTGATAGCTCTCATCGTGGTGGTCTTACCGGCTCCGTTCGGCCCGATGACTCCCAGAATCTGCCCTGCAGAAACATCAAACGAAAGGTCTCGAACGGCAACATGGCCCTCGTATGACTTACCAAACTGCTGAACTGAAAGAATGGGGGATTCCATTGTGACCGTTCTGGTGAAATGATTGGATTGGCCGTCGTGACCGTTACGATCCGTTTGATGGGACCGGTTGAGACGGTCTGACATTGTGATTTTGCTCAACTGTCGTTCGCGACATTCAACAGTAGTTCGCGACATTCAACAAGGTCGCCGGATTTCAATAAACCAAAGGAAAAACCCCCAAGGTTCAACAAGCAGACGTTTGCGATCAGCCATCACAGGAAATCAGTCGCCCGTTCGGCCAACACCAACGCAAGTTCTCTGATGATCGTCTTGCTTACGATACGAATGGCGAATCAGCCGTCCCAACCCACGGAACCGTACTGACAACTGTTTCCTGCACGACATCCTCACAGTAGCTTGTGATGGAATCCGCAGGAATGGCGTGAACGTTTCCTCATCGATGAGGGCTGGTTTCACACATTGACGGAAAGAAATCAGACACCTGCCGCACCCTGATTGGCGGCCCGAAACACGGCTCATCTGCAGCCACTTTTCCTTTCACTCGCGCCCCTACTTTCGTGTCATCGATGCCATCTTCTGCTGAACCATCACGCAACACTTCTG
>CAYTUE010000128.1:7165-11121 GCA_964441085.1 uncultured Planctomycetaceae bacterium | reverse complement strand
ATAAAACAGCAGGTCGTATGCCACTTGGTGCTTTTCCAGAACTTTCAAGCCCTTCAATACGTCGGGTCTGACAATAAAATCGGGGTCTGCTTCTCCCTGAACCAGATGGCGAACTCCCACAAACTTCGAGTGGTCTTTCAATTCCAGCAACTGTGCTTCGCAATCATGACTCGTCAAATCCACCCAACCGACAACTCCCGCGATGAAGTCGTTTGATTCGGCCAGTTTTAACACCCACCGATTTTCGGCAAGGTCGTGTTGAGTTTGCACGAAGACAGATTTTTCGACACCACATGCCTGCAAATGCGGAAGCAAGTTCTGAGGCAAATAGCTTTTGTTGATTGAAGCGTGAGCTTCGTCTTTCAGCCATTCGTAATCGAAGGGTTGATCCAACTGCCAGAAGTGCTGATGAGAATCGATAATCATACGTCGATTTCTTGAGGAGCCTAAAAGCCAAACATGTTGGCCGTTGATGAAATCATAAAAGCGGATGGCCAGCGCAAATGCCAGTGACACCAGACTTGTTCGCGTACCAACCGTCACCTGCGATGAATCTGCATTCTGAAGTGCCGATCAGTGATGTCACTTTGGAACGCCTACTTTTCAGCATCCTTGGAACCTTTGTTGCTTGCTAAATCATCCACCACAATGGTTGCCTTGGTGACGTAGTCGAGATTAGGGAAAGAATGCTTCAAGTAGCCATTTCCACGATTTGTGAGGCGACCTTGATCAGGGCTTTCACCATACTCTGCGTTGATTTTGTCAACGGAATTCATCCCTTTGGTTACGACACCGAAGGGCGAAAAGCCTTGGTTATCTAAATTCCTGTTGTCTGCGTAGTTAATGAAGATCTGCCCCGATCGCGAATTCGGTGCCCCTGTTTTTGCAAATGTGACATAGCTTCGCGAGTTGCTTTTCACAACGGGGTCATCGGGAATCGTCTTCGACCACTTCGCTGTTTTAATGGGATCGGCAGCCAACCCAAATTGCACCATAAAGCCTGGCACAACTCGAAAGAACCCTGCTTGGTCATAGAACCCATCCTTGACAAGCTTGTAAAAACGATCGGCACCAAAAGGAGACCACGACCGATTTACCTCAACGGTGAAGTTTCCAGCCGTCGACTGAAAATCAACGACAAACTTTCCGGTCTGAGGAACACTGCTTGGACTGCCCTCACCGGCTTCGGCAGCTTCCCGTCTTTCAGCTATTTCCCTTCGTTGCTGCGCCAGCTTCGCTGCCTCTGCTTCCGCCTTTGCTGACTCCATCGAATTCATGACATCCATCACAGCAGGTCTCGATTGCTCGGTTTCCACACAGCCAATCAACAGTCCCAAACACAACAGGCTCGCAAAGCCTACTCGAAATGAATTCATCATTTTGCAGTCAAACATAACAAGATCAGAAGGAAAAAAGATCAGTCAACAAACGGTACTGGTCGCCACGATCGTGTGCATGAAACAACGATTTGAGAAGGACAATCGTCGCCCAAACATTGCATTTGGTGACAAGTTTAACCGACCAGTGAATGAAGTCTCAAGTGGCTGCCTTTAAAGCCAGTCAATCGCTGCTCAAATTTCCTGCGGCAGCATTCCGTGATCTGCTGGATTCATCCATAACTTGCCAGCGACCGCTGCTTAGCTTGATCGTGTGTTTTGTGGTCATTCGATATCAGGCAAACGTTCAAGAACTGAAGCCAGCTGTGCCGGAAGCCAGCTGTGCCGGTAGCCAACTGTGCCGGTAGCCAATAGTGTGCTGGAAGCCAACTGTGTGCCGGAAGCCGAATGGCAAATCGCTGCACCGACAGCAGCTGCCTTCTGGACCACGTTATTCTGCCGATTCGTCGGCCAGCAATCCGGTCAATTTCGTTTCAATGAATTCCTTGATTTCATCGCGTACCGTACGGTAGCAATCTAAGCCCGCTTCTTCACTGGCTGCTTCCTTTGCCAGTTTGGGCGGATCATCAAATCCGACGTGAACCAACTTGGCTTTTGTCAAAAACGTGGGACAGTTTTCATCCGCATGACCGCAAACCGTGATCACTAAGTCTAAGTTTACGTCGACCAAAGTGTCGGCAAGTTTGGATGACTGAGTGGAAATGTCAACTCCCGCTTCTTGCATGACTTGCATCGCGTTTGGGTTCATGCCGTGAGCTTCTATTCCGGCTGAAAACGCTTCGATCGTGTCACCGTGAAAGTGTCGAGCCCAGCCTTCGGCCATTTGGCTGCGGCACGAATTTCCAGTACACAGAAAAAGCACGTTTTTACGAGACATAGTCGGATGCATCTTTATGAATATGAAAACAAGAGAGTTCAGCCGCAAACTGTAATGCATCTGCTGATTCACGCCACTGGGCAACGCCAGAATCACCAATATGGACTCTCGATTTTCATGCGCGGACCACGGCAAGATTGAAGTGGAGGCGTACTGTTGTGAGAAGTTAAGTGCGAAAAGTTAAGCGGGGCCAGAATCCAAAGGACAAATGAAAACTGCCGCACAGGTCAAAAGACCCGCGCGGCAGTCATAATATGCAGCAGTGTTCGTCTTACAGGACAATTAGTCCCAGCTAAGAGCTCCACCGGTTTGGTATTCGGTCACTCGAGTTTCAAAGAAGTTCTTTTCTTTGCCCAAGTCAATCGTTTCGCTCATCCACGAAAATGGGTTTGAGCTGCCGTATTGCACGGGCAGGCCAATTCGTTCTAAACGACGATCAGCAACGTGCTGTACGTAGTCTCGGAACAAGTCTGCGTTCAGCCCCAACACGCCTCGTGGCAAACAGGCTTCGGCGTATTCGATTTCCAGTTCGACGGCAGTCTTGATTCGATCCACCATTTGCTGTTGAAATTCTTCTGTCCACAGACCCGGGTTTTCCGACTTGATTCCGTTAATCAAGTCGACTCCAAAGTTCAGGTGAATTGTTTCGTCTCGAAGAATGTACTGAACCTGTTCACCAATCCCTACCATCAGGTTGCGGCGGTGGAATGACAGCATCATCACAAATCCGCTGTAGAAGAAGATTCCTTCCATGATGACGTAGTAGCCAATCAGGTTTTTCAGAAACTTCTGCTGGCCTTCGAAGTTGTCGGTCGAAAAGTCGGGATCCAAGATTTCACTCGTGAGTTCCATTTCGAACGCGTCTTTATTCGCGATCGATGGGATCTCACGGTACATGTTGAAAATTTCCCCTTCGTCTAGCCCTAGGCTTTCCACAACGTATAAGAACGTGTGTCCGTGAACCGCTTCTTCGAAAGCCTGACGCAGCAAATACTGACGACATTCTGCGTTCGTCACGTGCTTAAAGATCGCCAGCACGAGGTTGTTACCAACCAACGATTCTGCTGTTGAAAAGAAGCCCAAGTTTCGCATGATCACCAGACGTTCGTCGTCGGTCAGCTTATTGGATTTCCAAATTTCGACGTCTCGATTCATCGGGACTTCTGTCGGCATCCAATGGTTGGCACAGCCGTTCAGATAGTGCTCCCATGCCCAACTGTACTTAATGGGCATCAGTTGATTGACGTCTACCTGAGCACAGTTGATCAACGTTTTTTCTGTCGCTTTAAAGCGGCCTTCTGTTCCGACCAACACTTCTTTGTCGGCAACAGGAGTTGAGATGGGAGCAGACATGATTGAGCATCCTTGTCGAGAGGTCGAAGTCAAAAGATCGAATGAAAAAGTTCGAGATGATTTTTTTTGTCGCGAAAGCCAGAACAGCTGAAGCCAGATTTCGTGACTGGTTGTATTTGTGACTGGTTGTAGGAGTCACAAAATTGTTTGCGACTGGTTTTTAACTACAAGAAAATTTTGACTCGTAAGAAGTCGTGAAAAGTAAACACAAATTGCAGTATGTTTTTGACCAACGTCTGCCGGAATCAAAGCTAAGTCAAACACAGCAAAAACTTTGCAAAGCAGTTTTCCGCTGATGTCTTTTTACAGACCTAGCAATGACAGACCTG
>CAYTUE010000128.1:3051-7065 GCA_964441085.1 uncultured Planctomycetaceae bacterium | reverse complement strand
AAAGTTCCATCGATTCCCATTGGGTCGAAAGTCATTCGGAGTCCACACCGTCCGAGCCTATGCCATCTCAGCTTTGCCGTTCGGGCTTCATGTCAAATGAAGCCGAACAACAAAGCTGTATCTGCATTGGCTTACTGGCACGCTTCGCAGTCTGGGTTGTCCAGACTGCAAGCATCCACATTTGTCATGTCGGTTGCTGGGGTAGTGGTTGGAGCAGCCACAGGTGTTTCACCTGTATCAATTCGAACCTGTCCAGCAGCACCTGCGACTGGAGCACCGGTGACTGGAGCACCTTCACGAGCCACGTTGATATCGTCCGACGCACTTTTGTTCTTCATCCAGCGTGGTTGAACTCCGTAACGGTTGACATCAATGGTTGATTTTTCAACCTGAGTCGCAGCAAGAGTTCTGAGGTAGTAAGTTGTTTTCAGACCTTTTTCCCACGCCAACATGTACATGTCTTGCAGCTTTCGGCCACTTGGTTCGCACATGTACAGATTCAAAGACTGTCCCATGTCGATCCATTTCTGGCGACGAGCCGCACATTCGATAATCCACTTGGGATCAACTTCGAATGATGTGAGGTAGCGGTCTTTGATGTCTTGAGGCAGGCCATCAATGTCAGTCAGCGTACCGTCGTAGTACTTCAGGTCGTTCAGCATTTGCTCAGACCAAAGTCCTCGTTCTTTGAGTTCGCTTACCAGCGACGTGTTCACGTGAGTGAATTCGCCAGACAGGTTACTTTTCACATACAAGTGTTTGTAAACCGGTTCAATGGATTGAGACACACCGATGATTGTTGAAATGGTCGCAGTCGGAGCAATCGCCATGCAGTTGCTATTACGCATCCCGTTTTCGGCAATTTTCTTTCGGACAACGTCCCAGTCCAAAGTGGATGTGCGCGGCACGTCGACACGAATTCCTCGTTCTTCATCCAACAGTTCCATGGTGTCGAGTGGCAACAGGCCTCGATCCCATTTACTGCCCTTGTACGAAGAATAAGTTCCTCGTTCAGCAGCTAAATCGCTAGACGCCGACAAAGCGTAGTAGGAAATCGCTTCCATACTTCGGTCTGCAAAATCAACGGCATCCTGAGACGCGTAGCTGATATTCAGTGCCACCAAAGCATCTTGAAAGCCCATCAGCCCCAAACCAACAGGTCGATGCTTTTGGTTCGAATGTCGAGCTTCTTCGGTTGGATAGAAATTAATGTCGATGACATTATCCAACATTCTCATGGCTGTCTTGATCGTGCTTTGCAGCAGCTCGATATCAAATTCACCATTCACAACGTGGCGACGTAGGTTAATGGAACCCAAGTTACACACGGCGGTTTCGGCGGACGAAGTATTCAGCAGAATTTCCGTACAAAGATTACTGCTATGCACGACTCCACAGTGATCCTGAGGGCTGCGGATATTCGATGGGTCTTTCCATGTGATCCACGGATGGCCCGTTTCGAAGACTCGAGTCAGCATTTTTCGCCACAGGTCAACGGCAGGCAAGCTGCGATGTTGATCAATTTGGCCTTCAGCTGCCAACTTTTCGTATTGCTCGTAACGCTCTTCGAAAGCCTTACCCGTCAGGTCGTGAAGGTCAGGCACTTCGCTTGGGCTGAACAATGTCCAGTTTTCGCCATTGCGAACTCGCTTCATGAACAGGTCAGGAATCCAGTTCGCAGTGTGCATGTCGTGAGTCCGACGGCGATCGTCTCCTGTGTTCTTTCGCAGATCGAGAAATTCTTCCAGATCCATGTGCCAAGTTTCGAGGTATGAACACACGGCACCTTTTCGTTTGCCACCTTGGTTTACGGCAACAGCTGTGTCGTTCACCACCTTCAGGAAAGGAATCACACCTTGACTGCGGCCATTGGTTCCCTTGATGTAAGCGTTGGTTGAACGAACGTTCGTCCAGTCGTTGCCTAAGCCACCCGCCCATTTGCTTAACTTGGCATTGTCTGCAACGCTCTTGAAGATGTGTTCCAAGTCGTCGCTGACCGTCGACAAGTAGCACGAACTGAGCTGAGGATGCGGCGTGGCACTGTTGAACAGCGTCGGAGTCGCCGACGTGAACCTCATACTGCTTAACAGGTTGTAAAATTCGATTGCCCGAGCTTCACGATCGTCTTCATTGATCGCCAGCCCCATTGATACTCGCATCCAGAAATACTGAGGCATTTCAATGCGACGATTGTTGATGTGCAGCAAGTAACGGTCGTAAACAGCTTGCAGACCTGGGTAGCGAAACAGGCTGTCGTTTTCGGGCTTCAATGCGTTTGCCAAAGCCGTCAGGTCGAATTTACGCAATTCGGGAGTCAGACGGTCGGCCACGATTCCATCAATGACGTAGTGTTCAAACTGATTGCGATACAGACGGTTAAATTCGTCTTCGTGAACAGGAGCACTGCCTAGGGCTTCGTTGGCAATCACCATTCTCATCAAACGACCGGAAACCGTGTCGTAAGCAGGATCGACTTCGATTTTGGCTCGAGCAGCCAAAATCATGGCTCGATAAATTTCGGCAATGCTGATTCCGTCGAAGACAGATTTCATCACTTCTTGAAGCAGCGAATCGACGTCGCAATCTGGAAGATCGCGACAAGCCGCTTCAAAACGTCTCCGAATACGATCTCCATCAAAGGGAACTTCAACGCCGTCTTCTAGCACCACGTGAGTCTTACGTGGGCCTTCTTCTTCGTCAGTCGCAAGAACTTCGACTTGTTGAAGAGCACGAATCTTTTCGTGTTCTGCTCGGTAAACGATGTATCGACGAGCCACTTTATAGTGACCTCGCTTCATCAGCAGCATTTCGACTGTGTCTTGGACTGTTTCAACATGAGTTCCTTCTGCAGTGCCCGCGTCTTCAGCAACCATGGTTGCGATTTCTGCAGTGATTGCCGCCACTTCTGCTTCCGTGCGACTATCCAGCGGTTGTCCGTCGGCAAGGTTCTGTTCAGCACGAAACGCATTTGCGATGGCTCGACCAATCAAACCATCATCGTAAGGCGAAACTCGACCGTCTCGCTTCCGGATGACCCATTCCGACTTTGCACGAATCATTGTGCGACTCCTGTTACCTGCTGACTTCCCTAGTGAATGCCGGGCTTCATGTCCGGCGTAAAACGATCCTTCACATACCCAATCCCTAGGGTTCAAATTGAACCGGATCGTCAACAATGTCAAACCACAACGCGCAGCCATAGCCGCAGTTGTGAATTCAGGGGATTCAGATGCTGATTCTGAACCAATAAGAACGGCTTTGAGAAGCTGTTTTGACGCTGCTGACTGGCATGTCGTTCCGACCTCCTGTCGAGTAGAAATCATCCGTGTGAGACGGCCTAACATACGAATGTCAGGCCATCTGTCAAACTACCTACCGGACTGTGTCACAAGCTGGTGGCAAATAAGGTGTTCCGGCAGAAATGCCCGGTTGAAATCATTTGGCTTCAACCCGCGGCTGGGGCAATATAATGGGTCCAATTTGTCTGTCAACACTAAATGTGGTGCATTCACCTCATTGTATGTCCTTCGGAGCCACCAGACACAAACTTCACAAAAATCTCGAACTGCTGTATGCAACACACTGGATTTCTGAGCAAAACCATGCCCGGAAAGCACCCTTTTTGCTGCCTTTTTGGTGATGCTGAAATTTGTAAAATTTTTGCTTCGATGCATACAAAACCGTGTCCCAAAGGATCCCGTTGCTGACTTCAGATCAGCTGGGAAGTGATGGCAGAATAGGAAAGGTCTTGATTCAGATTTTTCGACTTCTGATCTCAACCGCCCGTTCCCTGATTTTCATCATGACTACAAGATGTAGTGTGTGGAACAATAGACGTTTTCTGCCCCAGAAGACGGTTTAGGATGTCGAAATCAGCCAGAATTTCGAACGGCATCACAAGCAAGCCGTCAGGCTTTGCCACACCCTTTCGATTCGCGCTGCCGAACTGAAAGGTACTGCTGTACTGACCAGCCTGTTGCCCATCCCTTTCTTTGCCGGATTGCAAGTCCTCTT
>CAYTUE010000128.1:0-2951 GCA_964441085.1 uncultured Planctomycetaceae bacterium | reverse complement strand
CTGTGTGGGTGAGAGCTGCAGTCCAGCCGGCATTCAGACAACCCCAACGAAGAACCATGTTCACCTGCTGGCCACAGTGACGATGCATCAGCTTGCGGTTCGCGTGGCGATGTTCGGCAGGCAACATCGCCACGCAATACTTTGCGTTTGGGCAAGTAAAAATACACAGAATTTACCCTGTTTTTGGATTCTCTGCCGCTCAGGAACATGGGGGCAACGCAGCATCATCAACAACGCCAATGATGCCGTTTCGCATCATGGCAAAAAGCGATTGCTTGCCGTCCTGTCATAAAACCAATCCACGAGCGAACGTCATTTCGAGCCAAATTTACTCGGTTTTTCAACACCTAAGAACAGAAAGCCATGCACAAAACGCTTTTTGTTCTGTTCTGGCATTGGCTTTGCATTGTTCTTTCAGCTGAACCCAGAACTGTGTCTCTCTGTGACCGAAAGCAACATTGTGAAGCTCGCCTACCTAGTAGAAGCCACGGCACTCATCGCCGCTCATTCTAAAATGATCGTGGAAGGCTCTGATTCGTTACCCACTATCAAAATGGGAGACTACTACGTTCATTCTCGCAATCGTTTTAATCGATGGATGAGAGACCTCAATGACATGACGGCTGACGTGGCGATTCGTGATCCACTTCATCAATTCGGTTTGCACCCGCGTTTCCCTGTCATCATGTCCATCACCGAACAGATTTTAGTAAACGGCTTGCTGAATCGTATTTGGACTTTGACGTTACTTGCAGTTGATCAACATCGGCGTGAAGACGCAGTCACATCGCTCGCGTTGAACGTGAGTCGTAGCTTTGACACGATTCGTCAGAAAGCTTTCAATCTAGCACGTCAGCATGATTCGGTTTCACCCGCTCAAGTACTGCACCTGAACCGAATGCAGTGTTCGGCTGATCGATGGGCTGATTTAATGACCTGCTCTTTGATGGCCGAATACGACCTCTGGGACTACGCAGTCGATTCCGATCGGTGTCGAGAATTCCACCGAGATCGATTTCAAAGTCAGCAACTGAATTCCGAAGACAGTCGATCGTGGTCTTTAATTCTGGCAGGCCTGAAGCACAGCTTCCCAGACAAAGGCGGCTTGTCGTATCCGATTCATGACGATGACCGACTCGTTCTGAAGTCGTTGCTCGATTGCTTCCCAGCAGAACCGGGATCTTTAAAAGCTTGGCCAGCACCCGAACCGCAAAAATCAAAGGCCGTATAACGGCAGGTGCGTGTCACACGACAGTTGACTGTCTTCTAGGCACTCAGCTGTTAGGCGCTCAAGCTAGGTAGACGCTCAGCTGTCTAGGCACTCAGCTGGCGCTTCAGCTCTTGCTCAATGATATTCAACCATTGAACACTGCCTACCCGTGTTCAATTTACCAGTGTTCAATGGGACCATTGGGAACTCGAATCAACGCCGTGGCCACCTGCCCCGTTCTTTGCCCATGACGTTCTCTGATTTCGGCAACCAGTTCGTCGAATTCGGCCTCTGATTCAAATCGTCTTAACCGGTCTTCCAGATCTTCTGGAATTCTTAAGGTGGCTCCGTACCACGCGGCAAACTTTCGAAACAATCGGCAACTGTATTCGCCGTGTTGTTCGACCATCAGATAAAAATGGTCTCGCAAAAACGCCACGTGTTGGTCAGCCGTTGGTTCAGCCGGCTGGCGGCCTTCTTCAACGTCTTTCAGCTTGCGAAAGATCCACGGATCCAGCATCGCCCCTCGACCAATCGCGACAGCCGAACAACCCGTATCAGCCATCATACTGAATGCATCGTCAATGCTTCGCACGTCTCCGTTTGCGACAATGGGCATTGTTGAAACCGCATCAACGGTGCGCGCAATTCCCTCTCGATCAACTTCACCGTGAAATCCTTGTTGGCGAGTTCTGCCATGAACCGTTACCGCGGCAACTCCACAATCTTCAAAGGCTTTGGCGAGCACCGGAGCGGTCAGGTTTTCACTGTCCCAGCCTAATCTCATTTTCACAGTCACCGGCAGTTCAACGGCTTGAATTACCGACTGCACAATGTTGACAGCGGAATCCACGTTGCACATCAAGCGAGCTCCTCCGCCAGATCCGTTGATCTTGGCCATCGGACAACCCATATTTAAGTCGATTCCTTCGTAGCCGTTGTCTTGCAACCACTTGGCGGCATCGACGATCGCTTGAGTCACTCCACCAAAAATTTGAACCGACAGCGGACGGTCTTCTGGGCTTGTTTCAATGAGTTCCAGCGACTTGCGAGTCTGCGAAATCAGCATCTGAGCCTGAACAAGATCCGTCGTTGCGAGCCCGAGACCTCCAAGACGTCTGAGCATGACACGAAAGGCCAGGTGAGTATATCCAGCTAAAGGAGCCAAAAAGAAACGGCTTGAAAATTCACGTGGCCCAATCCGAATGCTCGGCTGGCGTGAAACGGCAACGCCGTCTGCTGCCTCCCTCTTTACCGGATGATCGCCAGCAACCTCATTAGGATTCAGCATGCTGGTTTCCTCATGAAAGTATTTGAGCGAATCTGCTCTGCAATGATTTGAAGTAATCCCAGCACGTTTTCTATTGGCACGTCTTCAGTTAAGACAGTTCCGACAGGTGAACAACCAATCAGATTGGGACGGACTGATACCAGCCTACGGACAGCTGCTATGACAGCAGATCTCGATCGGGCAGCTCGTCGTTGATTTCGAACACCTTGGCCTTTGATGAAGAATCGCCATCAATCGTTTCGACATCCGAAGCGAAGGAAGGCAGTGTTTCGGATTTGTCGTCATCTTCATCGTCGAAGTGGATGTCGTCGACGTGTTCCAGGTCTTTTTTCAGGTTGGCTGTTGAGCGTCGAATCGATAGGTCGGGCAGGTTCAATGCTTCCTTGTCGTCTCGAGCACGCATGATCAATCGCAAAGGGACTTCTTGAAACGGACTGGCTTCTCTCAGGT
>CAYTUE010000127.1:7815-11263 GCA_964441085.1 uncultured Planctomycetaceae bacterium | reverse complement strand
ACTGGGAATGCCACTGGTGATTCCACTGGTGATTCCACCTGGGACGCCACTGGGCCGACACATCTTGTTCGCTGGTCCGCTTGTTTCAGCCACGACAACATAGCGACCGTCATGGCGGGTGCTGTTTTCGCTTCAAGTTCTCGGGAAAGGCTGTTCATATGGCCATTACCTCACAAACCCCAACTGTCTGTCTAGGCCAATTCTCATCCCCCCAAAGGGCTAAAATTGCTGATCAGTAGCGACCAATTGGAGTTCTCTTCGGTTGGTCATTACAGTGCAGATATGGAATGGCAACTTCATTTTTCGGGGCTCAGATCTTGGTGGTGGACCAGCAGTGTGGTGCTGGCCGTCGGGATCGCTTTTGCGCTGTTTTGGGTTCTGCGAAAGTATGAATCTCGCCTTGTGTCAAAACCCGTCAGTTTGACGCTGTTATTGCTGCGAACCAGCGTTTTAGCACTGCTGCTGGTGACCCTCCTTAAGCCCGTTTTCGTGAAAGCTCAACAGCTTGAACGCCAGTCTCGGTTGCTGGTTGCCTTCGATGTTTCAGAAAGCATGGATACCGCTGATCGACACGCTCACGAAGACGAAATGTTGAAGTGGGCCAAGGCCTTGGGAATGCTGGGCAATGACGCCACAAATGATCTTATCGACGATTGGATTATTGCATATTCGGAACAGCGTGAACCGGATTGGTCGGCAGATTCCGCCACAGGTAATGCAGAATTGGCCGCTTTACGTCGCCGTCAAGTTCAAGACGTCTTTGCTGAGCTGCGTTTGATGCCCCGGACTGAATTTGTCAGACGACTGTTGCAGGGGCAACCCAACGACCTCCTGACTGAACTTCAAAAGCAAATCCCCATCGATCTGCAGGTTTTTGGGATGGACCAACTGCGGCTTTCCGACGACGGTTTGAACTCGTTTTTGCAGTCTGATCGCGAAGATGTCAGACCGCTTGCAACCGACCTCGCGGCGATGTTGTCCACAGCGATTTCAGAAGAAGACGGCAATACAATTCAAGGCATCGTGCTACTCACCGATGGGCGGCAAACCAGCGGGACAGATCCCGCTGTGGCAGCAAATCGCTTGAAAGCCCTTCAAATACCCATCTTTCCAGTGCCGATCGGGTCCATCATGCAGCCGCGAGACATCAGTATCGCAGCAATCGATGCTCCTCAAACAGTATTCATCGACGACAATGCGGTGGTCCACGGCACAATTCGAGCAGACGGGTATCAAGGTCAGCAGGTCACCGTCTTTTTGAAAAATGGCGACGCCATTGTTGATCAAAAAACAACCACCGTCACAGGGCCTGAATTCAAAACAGAATTTCAGATTCCGTCGACGGATGTCGCATCAACCGAATACACGCTTTCCACAGATGTCCTTGCAGGGGAACTTCGAAATGATAACAACACTCGCCCCTTTACTGTGTCCGTGATCGACAACAAAGCTTCCGTGATGCTGATCGAAGGTGACGCCAGATGGGAGTTTCGTTATCTGAAAAATGCGTTGGAACGAGACAAGCAAGTGAAGCTAAAAACGATCTTGTTTCGCCAACCGTTTTTACAACTGCTGAACCGCCCTTTTCTGGATTCAAAACTGCCTGAATTTGATGAATTCGTACAGCAGCTCAATGAAACCGACATTTTGATTTTGGGAGACATCTCGCCTGAAAAAATGAGCGAACGACTTTGGCAGGCGATCGAAAAAGAGGTGTCCGACGAAGGCTTAACCTTGCTGGTGATTCCTGGCCAACGGCATCTTCCCCGTCAGTACCAATCGCCAACACTGAATCGTTTGTTACCCGTAACAGATGGTCAACGGCAAGTCGCAGAACAGTTTCAAAGAAGCCTTCCCGATTCACCTCCATCAGCCTTTCATCTGCAGCCAACAGCTGCGGTGGATCGAATGGCCGTGTTCGATTTTTCTGATGCAGCAATCGATCAAAACAACGTCCTGCAAAATCTACCGGGACACCTTTCCGCGTTTTCTGGTACTCCCAAGCCTGTGGCAACCGTTTGGGCTCACTTGAAGGTTCCGGGGCCCAAGCAGAATCAATCTCTGGCTGCTGTTGTGCATCACTACTACGGATTTGGTCAAGTGGTTTGGATGGGAATCGACAGCACTTGGAGATGGCGTCTTCGAGCAGGCGATACTTGGCATCACCGTTTCTGGGGACAGCTTGTCCGCTGGGCGGCTCGCAGCAAAGCATCAGCCGGAAATGATCAGGTGCGGTTAACGCTATCAACTTCGGTGATGAGCGAAACGGAAAGTGCAGAAGTTGCCGTCCGCTGGGAACCAAAGCTTGTTGATCAACTTGCCGATTCGATTGTTCAGTTGCACGTTGAACGGATCGATCAGGACGACGAAGTTCCGGTAGGTGCTGTGACCAAAAAGCAGGCCGTTGATTCCAACCAGTTGTCGATTCAGTTGAATTCACTGCCTGATGCTGCTGGCCGTTATTCTGGTCGCTTAAAAGGAATGAAGCCGGGAACCTATCGGATTTCATTGCAGCTCGAAAATTCTGACATCCAGCTCCAACAGCCCGTCGTGACCGAATTAACAGTGAAGGCAGAAGTGTCTTCTGAACTTGCCGACGTACGTTGCCAGCGTGACGTTTTGCAACAACTCGCAGACACCACGGCAGGCCGGTTGCTTGAACCTTGGCAACTGGTGGATTTACCGGCCCTGCTTAACCGCCAACAAGATCCAGAAAGTGCCATTCAGGAGGTCACAGCGTGGGATCACTGGGGGCTGATGCTACTGTTCTTCGTGCTGCTTAGTGCAGAGTGGATCATTCGAAAGCGCAATGGCTTGCCATAACAAAGTTAGTGCCATCCACTTCTAAAGCACTCGGCGAGTTCCGTTATTCACGCCAACGGTATTAACGAGTCGGAAGAACGGGACGAGGTGTCAGTGAGGGCTGTCCAATCAAGATGCGATTATCAACCCTCTTGACGCCTGGACGAAGGCGAACCAAGTTGGCGGCTAAGCGGCGACTCGATGCAGTTGGCGCTTGGCCAATTAACACAGCGACACCGTTGGCAACATTCACTTGCACACCACGTAGTTCTGGTTTTGAAACAGCCACTTGCCTGAATGCCGTGCCGGTGTGAGGAATCAGTTGAGTTGCCGCGTTGGCTGTTGGCACAGCGAAGCCAACTTTTAAGCTGACAGGAATTTGTCGAGGCGTACCTGAATTGGTCTGCGCTCTTCCCGTTGGAACTCCGTTTTGAGTAATCGATTGAAACTGGCGAGAATTGTTTCGTTGAGTCTGTTGGGCTGCTCCCACAAAGGCGTTGTTCGGATCGACTCCTCCCACAAAACCTGTTGCAGCGTTGTTCACAGTTGCTGCTCCCGGTGGACCCTGAGTCGTCAGTCCTCCTAGCCCTTGAGTTGTGCCGCCGGGTGTGGCTCCACCACCGGTTGTGCTGCCTCCTGTTGCTCC
>CAYTUE010000127.1:0-7715 GCA_964441085.1 uncultured Planctomycetaceae bacterium | reverse complement strand
GCCTCCTGTTGCTCCACCGCCTGCTGTACCTCCACCCGTTGCCCCGCCGTTTAATTGGCCAACCTGAGCGGAAGCGGTTGTGGCAAAGCAACCGAAGGCCGTCAACATGAATATGAAGGAGAGGTTGAGTCGCATGATTTGGACTTCCGGCGAAACAAAATAAAAGTGAATCAGTTGAGCCAATCCTTGGCCAATGATGAATTTACATCCTTGTAAACCCATGTGTGAAGGGAAGGTATCGCATTCTTTGCGACATAAGATCCTTGTAATCGCAGATGACAATTTCGATTTGCAGCTTCCTGCCGAAGTTCAATTGACGAAATCCGATCAAACCGAACGTCCGTTAGCCCGTGTTTTACAGTCAGCCTGACAATGCAGAGTATTCTGGCACCGCCAAGAATAACGGTTGCGCCGCTCAAATACACGTGGCAAGTTAAGGCATCACCTTCTGCCGTGATCAGTCTTGCGACGAAAACAGAACTCATCAAAGAGCACGAGTGACCGTGATCGTAAACGTTCAAGTTTGCAGTTTCACCAATGCTTTGTTGCAGCGGACATCGTTCGATATCACGGGTGATTCCCCTGTCAACGAATCCCATTGTACTGAAGCCACAATGCAGCTTTTCGCTGATACTTCTTGAGGATTTCGACTCTGTTTCACTGATTAAACACCCCGAAAAAATCCGTTGAGTGGTTGAAATGACAGCTGCAGACGGAATTACGAAAGCATCTGATTTCTGTAGCACGCTGATTTCTGTAAAACCCTGATTTCTTAAAACTCAGCCGCACGATGCAAGGAAGTCCTATGGAAAGCGGCAATGAAGTTGTAAACTGTGAACAGCCGCCTTTTGGTCGTCCCCACCTCATTTCTCTCCATAACACATTCACCACAGTTCGGTCTTGCACTTTCTGCTTTCGTTTCTTTGCGTGGAAAGCTGTGATGCATGACATCATGCTTGGTCCCTTGGTCTGTCGTGGTTCGTGTTTCTCATTGTCAGTGAATTTCTATGTTGGCGTACTTCATACAGACACCATTTCTGTTGATGGCTTTGTGCGATCCAGCGATGTTTCTCACAGATCAACCTGCTCCCGTTACAGATTCCAAACCAGCCAGGTCCAAACCAGCTAGGTCCAAACCGGTTGCTTCAAAAGCCACGGCTTCTGAAAAACACTCGGAAAAATTTCTGCAGTCTTATTGCTTCGACTGCCATAACTCTGATAACGCCGAAGGGGATTTTGATCTCGCCGAGATCGGCAATTCTGCGACCTCGGGAGATTTTGATCGGTGGGTTGAAGTCTACGATCGAATCGCCACTGGAGAAATGCCTCCGGCTGACATGGATCGTCCTGAAAAGGGGGACCTCACCAAGTTCATTGTAAACACGAAAGCTATTTTGCATCAGCGCCAGCAGTCTGAATTTGATGCACTGGGACGTGTCCGAGGACGTCGATTAAGTCATCTGCAATTAGAACGAACCTTGCACGATCTGCTTGGAATCGATGTGCCGCTCACAATCCATATGCCGGAAGAGCAACGAACGGAAGGCTTCACTTCCATCGCTTCCGGGCAGTCGATTTCTCAACACCAATTGATGACTCATTTACGTGTGGTGGATATCGCTTTGGAGGAAGCGTTTCGACGAGCAGCTGCGAAACCAGATGAATGGAGCAAGGCATTTTCGGCAAAACAGTTGGCTCGAAAAGATCCAACAATTCGTTGTCGCGAACCAGAAATGTTGGATGGAAAAGCAGTCGTGTGGCCGGCTGGTACCACTTACTACGGTCGGCTGCCAGTGACAACCTCTCGGGAAGAAGGTTGGTACCGAATCACTCTTAAAGCTTCAGGGTTAAATGTTCCCAAGGACAGAGGAATCTGGTGTACGGTTCGCACAGGACGATGTATTTCCCGTGCTCCGTTACTAGCAACCGTTGGGTCTTTCGAAGTGACTCAACAAGCCAAACAGTATTCTTTTACAGCTTGGCTTCCCAAAGGTCACATGTTTGAAATTCGCCCAGCAGATCGCACCTTAAAACACGGACGGTTTCAGGGGGGACAAATTGGAACAGGTGAAGGCACGCCTCAAAATTTACCAGGGCTGGCGATGGCTGGTGCGGTCCTTGAGCGAGTTCACGTTGGGCCAGCTGGAAACATTTCGTCAAACGATGACATTCGACGTGCTTTGTTCGGCAACGTGAAAGTCAACAGGACAAAGAACGGCAAGACGTTGGTTGTAAAAACCAGTCGGCCAAAGGTGGTCATCGCCAGTCGAATCCGAAAGTTTGCAGAGCAAGCCTTCCGACGGCCCGTGAAAAAAACTGTCGTGCAACCGTTTATCGATTTTGTACAGCAGTTGGTTCAAGACGATGTTCCATTAGCAGATGCACTGCGTTCTGGTTATCGAGCCATCTTGTGCTCGTCTCGCTTCTTGTACTTCCAAGAGGCTCCTGGAATGCTCGATGATTATTCTATTGCCAGTCGGCTTAGCTATCTGTTGTGGAATCGGCCTCCAGATGATGACTTGTTAAAGCTGGCAGCGGCTGGTCGATTAAAGCACCCGTCTATCCGGCGTCAGCAAGCCAAACGAATGTTTGCAGACAGCAAAGCGGACACCTTCGTGGTTGATTTAGCCGATCAGTGGTTGCAGCTAAACGACATCGACTTCACTGAACCCGACTTTCGAATGTTTCGACAATTCGATTTGATTGTGCAAGAGTCAATGGTTAAGGAAACTCATGAATTTCTTCGAGAACTGCTTCGCAAAAATCTGAGTGTGACGCATCTGATTGAAAGTGATTTTACATTTCTGAACAGCCGTTTGGCTCGATACTACAAGGTGAACACATCGTCAGTTCGGTGGCAGTCGAGCGATCTGCTGCAGAAAGTGCGTCTCCCCAAAGGCAGTGTTCGAGGCGGTTTGATGACTCATGGTGCCATCCTGAAAGTCACCGCAAATGGAACCAATACTTCTCCCGTTGTGCGAGGAGTTTGGATGGCCGAAAAGTTACTTGGGATTCATGTTCCTAGCCCACCAGAAAACATTCCCGCCATTGAACCCGACATTCGAGGTGCCACAACAATTCGTGAACTCCTGGAAAAGCACAAAAGTGACACGTCGTGCGCTTCGTGTCATCAGAAAATTGATCCCGCAGGATTCGCTTTGGAAAACTTTGATCCCGCAGGCCAATACCGAAAAGTGTATCCGTCACTCAACAAAAACATAAAGAAAGTTGTGATTGATGCTTCATCAAAAACTGCCGATGGTCGCTCATTTCAGGATCTCAAAGAGTTTCAAAAGCTCGTGACTCAGGATCGACAAACGCTCGCCGAAAATGTGGTCCGCCATTTGATTGCGTATGGCACGGGAGCCACTTGTGAGTTTGCAGATCGAGACGACGTCACCAGCATCGCAACAAAGGCTGCCAATGCAGACTACGGATTTCGGTCACTTGTTATGAATGTCATCGTCAGCAAATTGTTTGCCTCGAAGTAAAATTTTATCGGCCTCTGGTTCCGTTGATCTGTGTTGATTAGAAAAAGAACTTCGCCATGAAGAACGTGTATTTTCACTTCCGTCGTCAGTTGAACCGCCGAACTGCGTTAAGGGGACTAGGAGTCAGCTTGAGTCTTCCGTGGTTGTCTGCGATGACTCCCGCTTTTGCTCAACCCGCCCAGCAACAGGCTCCCAAACGCTTTGTCGCCATGAGTCTCACTTTGGGGCTGCTTAGCAAGCATTTGAACCCGAAATCCAGCGGGACAAATTACGAAGCCAGTCGTTATCTGCAGCCTTTGCAGGATCTTCGAAATCGGTTCACGATTGTCTCTGGAGCTTCTCATCCAGGAGTCAAAGGAGGGCATCGAGCAGAAGCCAGCCTACTGACTGCAAATCCTGTTGGCAGTTCTGGCAAAGCAAAAAATTCCATCAGCATCGACCAACTGATGGCTCGAAATCTGGGAAACCAAACTCGTTTTCCTTCACTTGTTCTGGCCGGCCAAGGCAGTGGGAGTCCGTCCTATACAGAAAACGGAGCCATGGTGCCTGCGTTGAGTAGTCCAGCGACACTTTTTCGTCAGTTGTTTGTCAGTCGTTCGCAGTCTGAACGGTTACGACAGGCTGAACAAGTTCGTGAGGGCCGGAGTATCATGGACCTCGTTTCGGGGGATGCCAAACGGCTCGCAAAGGAACTTGGCAAGGGAGACCAAGACCGATTGGATTCGTATTTTACGAGTGTGCGAGAACTCGAAGTCCGTCTGGCGGAATCAGAAGCGTGGGCTCATCTTCCTAAACCTAAAGTTGACGCCAAGCAGCCTGTTGATATTGGAAATCGCAGCGACTTCATTGGACGTCAAAGATTGATGAGTGACGTTGTACGGCTGGCACTCGAAACCGATTCTTCTCGCTTTGTCACTCATCACCTAGGCGGAGCTGGTTCTGTGATTCCCATTGCAGGAGTTCAAGAAGGCTACCACTCCTTAAGTCATCACGGCCAAGATGCTTCGAAGCTAAAACAATTGGCGATGGTAGAAGGTGAAATCGTGAAAGCTTGGGGAGATTTCCTGCGAGACTTAAGCAAAGCAGACGAAAATGGAACAAGTGTCCTCGACAATACGTGTGTGTTGTTAACAAGCAACTTGGGCAACGCGTCCAATCATGATAACCGTAATATGCCCGTACTGATTGCTGGTGGCGACTTTAGACATGGCCAGCATTTGGCTTTCAATCAACAAAACAACTATCCGTTGCCCAATCTGTTCGTCAACATGCTGCAACACGTCGGCATGGAAACGGATACCTTTGCCACAGGGACTGGTACAATGACGGGCTTGATCTAACGAGTTTGGTCTAACGGGTACTGGATACCAGCAAAGCCCCCTCTGTCATGCCCTGCGTTATGTCATGCCCTGTGTTATGTTGAAGTTTTCCCCACAGCCCCACCAGCCCACGCCAGCCCACGCCAGCGAGATCGACAACGCGGTTTTATGACGCATGACCACGTTTGATCATTCGACCCAGAAAACAACCTCACGACGTCATCTTGTTTTCCATTCAATCCTTTTTACGCTTCCGGCCAAGCTGGCATCCACGAGTTGGTTCCTCGCCGCTGCGTCAAGTTTTTCTGTGCCTCGAAGATGAACATCGAGAATGCTGGGAACGATTCTTTTGAGCGCATTGGTGACATCACTGTCCGGCTTGAGTAACACTTTTCGTCCCGAACCGCTTGAATCTGAAAAGCTGAAATGCCCAGCATCATCAAACCAAACAAAGTGCTTATCGCCCGGTGGCATTGATCGAAAACAGTCTTCTCTGTCCTTCACCGAAGTCACAAACTGAGTTCTGTCGCGATTGCCTGATATCCCCATAAAAGGCACTTTGATGGCCTGAAAGCTGGTCGCATCAAAAAACTCGCCGTTGCCTGCCTGAGGGCTCATCACGATTCCTAGTTTCACTCTGGCGTCAGCTAACTGATCTTGAATGCCGACGGGTTTTGCGCCGCAGCAAACTAAAGTTGTGTAAGCTCCATATGAGTGGCCAATCATGGCAATGCGTGATAAGTCCATTCTGCCTTTCAGGTTTGAATCTTCAAGATTCAGTTTCGTCGCAAGGTCAATCGCAAACTTCACATCAAGCGGCCGATTTCTTCGCGCCGAGATGTCTTTACCGCTCGCAACCACAGCATTCCGAAACCCCCAACGTTTGGCTTTCATACGCTCACGGATATTGTCTGTATTGCTTGTCACATGTTCCAGACACATGACCACGTACCCTTGCTTGGCAATTTCTTGGGCAAGAGCAAACATGCCATCTCGACTGCCGCCAGCACCGTGCGAAATAACAACCACTGGTTGAGCCGTCCGTTCTTTCGGTAAATGAAACTTGATCGGCACATTGCGATTTCGCTTCTGGTCCATGTTTTGGGGGAAGTCTACGATCTGTTCCTTTGCGTAAAGCTGCGCTGGCGAACCGAAAGCCAGCCACAGAATGAATCCAGCCGGCAACCATCCACGAATCCTCGCGACGGGAGTGTCGCGAATGCCCTGGTTCTTGTTGACCACGACCTTGTGGCTTTGATGTTGCTGATCAAGGTGATGGCGGATGCTCAGTTTTTTCTTGAGGGAAAAGCACATGGAAGATCTCACAATAAATCGTATGGTGCCACGCATGCGGTGCGTGAAGGTCGGTTCAACTGACTGATGGCCGATTAAGACAGATGGCATCTCATCGCCGTCGACGGGCACGAGTTCAGGGGAAGCCCATACTTTGCCGCAAAGCACGATCGATAACAAGCCGACATGACTTTCTTCGCTAAACCATTCACTCGCCCATGAACATCACTCGTGTGTTGCCTTCTTTCTTTCAAAACGGAATTGAAAATCGACCACGTCTAAGAAATCTTAATTCCAATAAATGAAGTGGCACTCGTTCCTTTCCACTGTGATGCTGCATCACGAAAACGAAACGTTATCATGCAATTGCGTGGTGGCCATGCAGGCTGCATCTTGATGCAGCCCCCCGATCCATCAGCGAGGCCCTGCCTGAACCTCGGTTTACACCGTCAACACCAATACAATCAATGAAAGATAGGACAACAACCTTGACGGACGCCACTGATCATTCAAACACGGTGACTTCAGCCGACACCACGCCGACTGGCAAGTCGGAAGATGTCGAACAATTTAACACCGTTGGCTTAATCAGTTTTATCCTGACAGTCGTCGCGGGGGGATTGTGTGCGATCATGTTTTATCTGGCCAATGGTCTTCCCAACAGTCCCGCTAACTTTGGTGACGCAGCCACCACGCCAGCTCAGTTGCGACTGTTAATTTTAGCCTGTTCAACGGGGTTACTGGCAACCGTCGCATTTGTCATGGGATTGATTGCTCTTCTGCTGCCGAACCCCAATAAAAAAATGGCTCTTTTGGCTGTGATCGGATCCACGTTTATTCTACTGGGAGTTTTTGGAGTCGTCATTTTGGCCATCATCATGACAAACTATCAAGCTGCCGCCGACACGGTTACTTTACTGACATAACGTTGGTGTCGGCTATGTTTTCTCGTTTGAGGAATGAGTCAGATGAAGCGTGCCCATTCGACGCGATGAAAATGTCGCCTCGCAAGAATGATCGCGACGACGGCAAAGGCTGAAATCACGCAGGCGGTGAGCACGGTTGCAAACGTTTTCCATGACGTGGCAAAAATGTCTTCGGGAATCACAGTTGCCGCCAACATCACCATGGCGCAGGGTATGAAACAGATGTGCGCTAGGACAATGACACCAATGATCGAGCGAATCGCAATGGCCCATAGGATTGCTGCGTAAGCCACGATTGAAACACTGAAGACGATGGCAACTCCAGCGACAATGCGATACCCGATTTCATCCAGCCTCAAGCCGCCCGCAAAACTGATCACAATGATGCTGGCAATGAATAAAGGAGCTAAGCCGACAAAATCCTTAGCGATGCCATGCATCAGACGTTCGACGTGCCTCACTCGATTCGGTGGCCTTGTGATTGCGGACGCCAGGTAAGGCATTTCACTCCGCCACTTCAGGCCGATGAAACAGACGCACATCACCGAACTACTAAGACAAACGATGGCTCCTAGCGATACTAGCCCCTCACCACCATCGTCGTATCCAAAGGCTACTAGTAATATCCACAAGAGCGTTATACCCAGCACCGCCCCTCGGGTGACGTGCACTATCCAGCCAATTCC
>CAYTUE010000126.1:9057-11394 GCA_964441085.1 uncultured Planctomycetaceae bacterium | reverse complement strand
AAATGAAAATGAGGCGTCTGGTTGCTTTTGATGGCGTGCTTTGGAGATTTTTTGATGAATCAAACAGGCCGGAAGTTTGAATGCCCCGTTCATTATCGGTGCATGGATATTTGTTGCAGTGATGGAAGACTGAGAAATCGCTGACTGTTCTGAGTGTTGGTGCGATGTGGTCAGTGGGTTGCAGTCATGAAATTGAATTTGGCCGTGGTTTTGAGATCGGTTGCGTTGGTTGACTGAGTTTTGGGCTCTTAGGGCACAGCCGGGAAAGAGACGACCTTTTCATGATGAATGGATTGGGGATTTTGTTTTTAGATCATGGATTTTTCAGACTGTGGGTGCGAACGCGGGGAAACACCATTGATTACACCGGTTCTGTCCGATAATTCAGTGTATGGACTGAATTCACCGACTTCCGGTGCACTCCGCTGCGGTAGTTTGGCTAAGATCTTGGTTTCTGTGTTGCACTGGTAATGCTGTCGACACAAATTTCGCACGAAACCTTTGTTCGTGTTTGCGGCGTTTTCCTGAGTGTTCGGCTGAGCGGAACCGAACGGATCTATTCAAACAGTTTGGCAATGGCTAAGTGTTTGAGACCCTCGTGATACTGTAGGACTTGTACATTGAAAGCTCTTATCAGCGACATCCATGGGAATGTCGAGGCACTGGAGGCCGTATTGGCCGATATCCGTGGCAAAGGAATTCAAGAAATTTACTGCCTTGGTGATATCGTCGGGTACGGGCCCAATCCTTGCGAATGCATTGATTTGGTCATGGATCTCGATATGTGTTTGCTTGGTAATCATGATCAGGCAGCTCTCTTTGACCCCGAAGGCTTCAATGCGGGTGCTGAACGAGCCATTTTTTGGACTCGCTCTGTTCTTGAAAAAGCAAGAGGTTCAAAAGCTGAAGACCGTTGGGAATTTCTTGGAGAGCTGAAGCGTCGCTTCATCACAGAAGATGAACGTGTGATGTATGTTCATGGGTCAGCTCGAAATCCTCTGAACGAGTATGTCTTTCCGGATGACATTTATAATCAGGTGAAGATGGAAAAGATTTTCGCCTTGGTGCCTCAATACTGCTTTCAGGGCCATACGCACATTCCTGGTGTCTTTACGGAATCGATGGAATTTCTCGACCCAGAAGAAATCGACTCCCACTATGAACTGACCGACCAGAAAGTCATGATCAATGTTGGGTCTGTTGGCCAGCCAAGAAACAGCGATTCGCGATCTTCGTATGTCACCCTAGATGGCAACGATGTCAGATTTCATCGAGTCGAATATGACATCGATAAGACGGCTCAAAAAATTTACGACATTGATGATCTCGATAATTTTCTCGGCGATCGGCTTCGAGAAGGACGGTAACAGTTTTCACTGCACGACCGGCAGATTCCAATGATTTCGCTACGAGTCAAAGGTCGCTACGAGTCAAGGGCCGCTGATACGATGAGTGGCTGTGGCGAGCAGTTGTTCTGCACTTCTCCAATGACCATCTGTTGGCCAATGTCGTTGTGTTACCGTAACTGTCTTCGTGTCTTCTCTGCCGCAAGGATCCGCAGATACCGGTTCAAGAAACTCGGGGTGCATCCGCTAAACATTTCAGCAGAGGTTTCCCTGAGCCATAGTGCCCTGCCCTTGTGTGAATTCTGCATCGTTGACGGGATGAGCAAAAGCGGAGGACTGACCTGAGTTGTCTTGGATGATTCAGGAAGCGTTGCTTGAACAATAGACTGTTCGCCGCGGCCTGCTTAGGTTGGCCAGTTGTGTCAGAGTGGCCGATTCATAGGGTTTACGCTGGGTAAGCCGTGATTGGGATCTGTTGTCACTGCCAGTTTCCTCAAAAGAGGATCGTGAATGACACTTTCTAGCTCCCATTCGTCGGAACCCAGCCTGTGGGAATTCTCGGGCTGTCACAGGGCGGTTAACTTATGCTGGCTGAATGAAATTCACTGCCTGATGTTTGGGTGAATTTGTCAGATGCGGTTCAAGTGCGGTGATCCAATGGTAGGATTGGCCGTTTGATGGATGCCAGTGCCCGTGATGCCAGAAAAGGTTTCATTCAAGGGATTGTCGGTGAATGACAGTGCTTTGCATCGTGAATGCCTTATTTCAGTCAGTACAGCGAATCAGATTCTTGCTGATTCTGTTCAGAATTCATTTCAACACGAGTCCAGTTGAATTCCGGTTGAGTCCGGTTGCCGCTGTGCTCAACTTTCACTTTGACCGTTTTTCACCCTAGGCAGGCTGATGGACTACCGACGCTTTTTGACGTTTCTGGTCGTTTGTTTCGCGTTCAGTTATTTGTATCAGAACTTTGTTCTGCCGCCGAAGCCAC
>CAYTUE010000126.1:0-8957 GCA_964441085.1 uncultured Planctomycetaceae bacterium | reverse complement strand
GTTTGTTTCGCGTTCAGTTATTTGTATCAGAACTTTGTTCTGCCGCCGAAGCCACCGCAACCCAAGGCAGCTCCGGCTGCTAACAAGGCTGCGTCTGATTCTGATCAGCCCACGACCGAGGAAGAAAAATCGGATGCTGGCACAGCCAAGGGGGCTGACACGGCGATTGCGTCTGCTGATGACAATGATTCCCAGCCTGCTGCTGTCGTGATTCCAGATCACCCGGAACAGACAGTTGTTTTGGGGTCGGACGATCCCAGCCAAAAGTTCGCCGTGAAGGCCACTTTGACTTCTCAAGGTGCTGCGATTAAGTCTGTTGTTCTGACCGATCCGAAGTTCAAAGAATTGAACAACTCGGAACAGCAGGTTCAGGTCATTGGTAACGGCGAAGGTCGCAACCAGACAATGACGTTGGCAATCGACCTGATTGACAAAAAACTGGCTGAATCTGGATTGACGTTAGAAACAGTAAACTGGCAGTTGGTTTCTAAGTCTGCTGAAAAAGTTGTGTTTGGTTTTGAAATTTCAGGTGGTGATGTCGCGGTTCAAAAAACGTTTTCGCTACAGCGTCTGAATGTGGAACCTGACGCTTCGATGAAGGCCGCCTACAACAGCCAACCGCAGGCATTCACGATTGAAGTTCAGATTCAGTTGGTGAGCAAGTCGGTTCCTGACAAGACACTCCACTATGAACTGCAGGGGCCTGTTGGTGTGATCTTGGAAAACCGAGCTCATGCTCGCAAGTACCGAGATATCCAGCTGGAATTCATTGGCGATGATGATGCAGTGACGTTGTCGCCTAGTGAATTGAATGATTTGTATACGGAAAAAATGGAGGAACAGGGCCAGCTGATTCCTGAAAGTGAGCTTCGGGCCGCGTTGAAGCAAAGTGAAGCTTGGACAGGCTTATATCGCTATGTGGGTGTTGATGTTCAATTTTTTGCCGCCCTTGTTTCGTCGCTGGATGATCGAAGTATCGAAGAACGGCAGCGAGATCGCTGGATTGAGCGGATCTATCCTGTGATGGTTGCCAAAGGGGTCGACAAAAAGACGGGTGAAGACAACATCAATTACAGTGACCTGAGTTTCCGATTGGTATCGGCTCCCATTTCACTGGAAGGTGATGGTGCGACGGTCACTCATCGTTTCGGAATGTTTGTGGGGCCAAAACGTCGCGAGCTATTGGAACCTGAACCATTTGTTGCCGACCAAGTACTGAACTACGGTTGGTGGTTTGGCTTTATTGCTCGAGTCATGCATAGCATTCTGGATACATTTCACAGCTTTGGAATGCCCTACTTTTTGGCGATCATTAGTCTCACTGTTTTGGTTCGAGGCATGATGTTTCCGATTTCGCGGAAGCAGGCAATCATGGCTGCCAAGCAAAAAGCATTGGCTCCTAAGCTCAATGAACTCAAGCTGAAGCACGGTGATGATAAAGAAAAAATGGCTCGAGCACAGATGGAGCTTTGGCGAAAGCATGGCATCAATCCTCTTGGTGGTTGTCTGCCAATTTTCATCCAGTTTCCTGTATTCATTGCTTTGTACACCTGCCTAAATACTGCTGTTGATTTGCGTCTGGCTCGGTTTTTGTGGGTGGAAAATCTAGCAGCTCCTGATGCTTTGTTCACGATGCCTACGTTGCCGTTTTTGGGGTCTGACTTCAATCTTTTGCCGTGTATCACGGTTGTTTTGTTTTTGACTCAGCAAAAAATGTTCATGCCGCCTCCAGCAGATGAGCAGGCAGAAATGACTCAAAAGATGATGAACTTCATGACCATCGGAATGGGATTGATGTTTTGGCATGTGCCCGCCGGTTTGTGCATTTACTTTATCGCTTCAAGCTTGTGGGGCATTGCCGAACGAAAGCTTCTGAAAGTGAACGTGACGGCTCCTACTGAAGCCTCTGTTACTGTGAGAGCTCCCGGTGCTGACTCATCAGACGACGAAGCTCCTAAAAAGAAGACGGGTTTCATTGCTCGCAAGATGGAAGAAATGCAGAAGAAAATGCAAGAGCTTCAGGAGCAGGCGGAACAGGCACAGAAAGCTTCCGGCAATTCACGCAGTACAGGTTCTGGTGCTGGAAAAGGTAAGGCTAATAAGAAAAAGAAACGACGCTAGCTTTCAATCCGCAAGCGTGAGATGCGACAGATCAGAAACTGCAGCACACGAATGGAATTTCGTGTGCTGCGTTTTTTTATGCAGTGATCTTCTGTGGAGCCTCACGTTTTTCATTTCGACACAGCCTTCTTTTTGGCACTGCCTTCTTTCCAACACAGCCTTCTTTACGACACCTGCCTCGAATCGCCCTGCCCTTTGAAGGCTTGAACGGGAAGATTGATCGTCCCGTGGTTTTACTTCGAGTGTGCGGTTTGGCGAGGTTCTTTTGGCTTTTGGTAGGTTTTTACCGAAGAGAGAAACCGTTGAACGCGCTCTTTTAGGTGCGGCATTCGCTCTTTCGGCAAGAACTGCGGTTGCAGTGGTCGGTAGAATTTGGCTTTTCAGATCGTAGGCTGGTGAAGGTTGGTGCTACGTTGACCGATCGGGCTGAACATGAGACAAATTTGCTGTGGGCGCGAAGATTTTTGGAATCTCGTGTTCATGCCAGTTTTAAACTCACCGAAAAACAGCCTCACACGGATGTGTTGTTGTCGACGGTCGATTGGGATCCCCTGCCATGAATCGCACTCAATGTGTGCTCATGTTGCTACTTGCAATGACATTCACCGGATGTGCTCAGTCTCTTTTGAATTCAGAAGGCCTGCAGTCATTTTTGACTCCGCCCCCTCCTGAACAGCGTGTCGTTGAAAGATTCCGAGATGCTTTGCGGGAAGAAAATGAGCCTGCTTTACGGCGTATTAGTTCCACACGTTTTGAATCACTTGCTTTGCGGTCTGAAGATGTGCTCTCTGACCTGCGAGTCATGCGTTTGCCGAAGGGTGAATTGAGTGTGGTTGATGTTCAAGAAGTCAGTCCGGCACAAAAGTTAGTGATCGTAAAGGAAGATGATGGCGGTCGGTACCAATTTCGGCTCGCCGACGATCCTAAAAAAGGCTATTGGACAGTCGATGATGTGACGGTTCGTAGGCGGCACAAGGGAACTCAAATCACAAAGTCGACGACTGAAGTGATGGATCTGTTGGTCACTGTGCGAACATTTTTGCAAGTCTGGGAAACAGGCGAGCAGCAAGCAATTCTCGCGATGACTTCGCCTCAACTGAAGGATGCACTTCAGTCACTGCCATCAGGTTGGATGACCGCATTAACTCAGCAAATTGCTTCAGCTTACGAAGATGGAATGGCTCGAAAACCAGATGCCAGTTTGAATGAAAATGATGCTTTAGTGAAGTTGCCAGCTAAGAATGGCCATCTGTTGATGACCATCGTTCGCGAAGCGGATCAGTGGCTAATTGATGATGTCGAATATCAGAATCATCGAGACGACAATCATCCCGGTTCAGTGCGCAGGCAGGCTGATGCCATCCAAGCGGTCACCACATTCTTGCGAGCATACAATGGGTCGGATCACGACCAGCTGAAGTTTGTGACAGAAAAGACGTTCTACAATTCTTCACTCAGTCTTGGTGACCTATCGTTGATTCCGTTGCCTTCTGCGGAGCAAGCACCCAACGAATATGAAATTCGAGCTTACGAGCAGCAGTTGACATTTATCCTTCCTGCTGGTCGTCAGATTATTCGTGTTGATTTGCGAGAACAGGCAAGTGAAATCCCGGAAGCAGCTCGAAATCAATACCTTGATGACGGCGGTGATCAATCACGCTTTCTCGTGAAAGAAGTCACCGTCTACGAAAAGGGTAGCAAGCAACGACGAAGTCTTTCTGCCGTCTTCACCGCACCAGCCCGAGCACTTTTGTTTCTGAAAGCACTGGAAGCGGACGATCGAAACACGCTCTTGTATCTGTGTACCAATGATTTTTCTGAAACCGTTTGGCGGCGTCTTGATTCAGGTTTAGTCAAGCAACTTCCTGTGCCCGCCTTTTATGATGACGGCATTCGTCTCACAAATACTCATTCCATCGGAACTCGCACAGAGCTCGAATTTCAGAATGCGGCCGGAAGCGTCCTCGTTTGCCAGTTAGTTACCGAAAACGGAATTCTCAAGATCAACGATGTTCAGTATCCGAATGGTCAAGGTCTTGTCGCATCACTGAAGTCAGAACTTCAATTGGCAGCTCCAATTTTGGAATTTGCAAACGCGTGGATGCTGTCTGACGGTGAGTTGCTTCAGAAAGCATCGTCCACAGAATTCAATCGATTGGTTTGGAGTCATTTGGAAGGTGTTCCAAAGCAGTTTAGCCAACTTCCCTTTCTGCTACGTTCACAGAATGTTGATACCACGGTCACTCCGGAACGAGCAACGATGAAGTTTCAGCAACCAGATGGCAACCAAGCCATCGTGAATCTGTTGATTGAACATGGTCATTGGGTGGTCGATGAAATTCGACTGAAACAAGCCTCGGGAGCATTGGTGGGAGTGCGACATCGCCTGAGACAAGAAGTTGCAGACAGACTGCTCAGTGGCAATGCAACGCTTCGTGCAGCAAATCAGTTGAAGTCAATTGGCAGCATGCAAGGGATCGACATCACTGAACCAGACAGCATGCTCCAAGCTTCAGAGACTTCATCAGAACGGGATGCAGATGAATTCTTTTCGCTGCCTGGAATGGTTGTCCCTGTGGGCTTTGAAGAACACCGACGTGATGCAGAAAGTGGTCTAACTGAACCGTCTCCTGATTCTCAGATTGATTCAGCAGTTTATCATCAGCCGGCTGCAGCCGTTTCCGAGTCTCCAATTCAGTTCGCAGATTATGCTCGAGTGATTGGTGAGCAGCAATCGCCAACGGAGTCGCGACGGCCCGGCGCTGTGACTTCTTTGCAGGTGCAAGGTGGACAGCTTGGAAATTCAGTTGAGGACCTTGCCCCACCCGCTGCGACTTCACCATTTCGTTTCGCCAACCATGCGACATCTTCACCCCAAGCCCGTGCTTCTGCAGATTTGATGAAAGCAAAGCCTGAGGGAGCTGCAGGATTTCAGCTTCCTGAACACTGGGGACCGAATCTGCGACAGCCAGCCGATTTGCCAATTCCAATTCCAGAGTAATTTTAACCTGTTTTGTGAGTGCTTCTGGTGTGCTTTCAGACTGCTGTTGCAAAGCAGTCTGAAGTGGTTATCAAATTCCCCCGACTAGGTTTGCATTGTTGTACAGAGAAATTTCTGTCTGTTGTCGAGGTCTGTGAACTCGGTTGCGCGG
This sequence comes from uncultured Planctomycetaceae bacterium, assembly GCA_964441085.1. Lineage (GTDB taxonomy): Bacteria > Planctomycetota > Planctomycetia > Planctomycetales > Planctomycetaceae > Fuerstiella. The sequence goes on along the minus strand of CAYTUE010000126.1, from coordinate 3,684 downwards.
GTTGTTGTCTGACAGAGGCCACCGAACAGAAGTGTGATCCTAGAGAGCACACTTCGTTGAGCCAAGCGAATCATCCCGTCCAGAAGCACGTGTCGTGCCTCATGGATCGCAGGGAGAAATATCGAATCCCACATCGACTGAGTCACGCCGACAAAAAACGTTGTTCACTGTAGGCAAGATCAGTCAGGAAAATCGTACCGAATCATCCAAGAGACACACTCACGTGATGTTTTTGTTTTTGTTTTGGTCGATGTTTCGCAAGGGGGGGGATTTGGCATGAAACACACAACGATGAGATTTGCGTCACGTCATGATTTCACTTGCAATGCCCATGCTGCTATTGGGGGCGTTTCCCAAGCTTTTGAATCGACTGGCTGATTTGCTTTAACACGCCCGGACGTTCACTCGTTGGTAAATTGTCCTTCGTTGCCCGCTGTTTCAAAGAAAACAAAGGGAGTCGGAGTGGCTTTGTTTCAGTCGATTTCGTGTGCAGATGTCGACCTTGCTTTTGCCCATGCTGGTTCGTTGAGCGTGTTGATTGAGTTGGCTTTTTTGACGGACTAGCAAATGGCTTTCCGAGCGGATTGAGCGAACCAGACACCTGTTGAATCCAAGATGGTTTCGCAGATGGTTTCGCTGGTGGTTTTACGTGAGATCTTGGCCGTGTGAGTGCTGTGCGTTGCCGTTGATATTGTGCGGACTTCAATTGGCTTGGTCGGTCCTTTTGCCAACCAATGCCTTGAGCCGTTTGATAGATCGTGCCATCATGGAATGAATTTCCACCGTGTTCGTTGCCGTCAGCCATGATGCTTAGGTCTGGAAATTCAATCGGTTTGAACTGAAATGACGATTCTTGCTTGAACGATGACGTCTCTTGCCTGACCGCTTGCTGAGCGGTTTCGAAATTGACCACAGGGACAAACATTTCCGTTGTGTTGGTTTCATGCGCAGTTTGAACAATGCGAGTCGAATCAAACTGGTACGTGTGTTCGAAGGCCACGTTCAGTTCTGGAATCACATCTGTTTTGCTGGGATGACGAACGCTGGTTTGCTTCGGTGGCCAATTCTGATCAGACGTCGCTTTGCTGTCCGAGCCAAACCGATCAGTTTGGTTGATTTCTCGGTGCGGAATGGAGAGATCCAGTAACGGAATGAAGTTGGTTTCATGAGCCGCCGAATTGGATGTCGTTGCCGCCTTGGGGACACTTTTTTTGATCGGTTTGATGGGCATTGGAATGACTTCCGGAAGCGGAAGCAATCGTTGTACTGGTTCCGGCTTTGGAACGTTCTGAATGGGGGTCTCGGACGAAATATGCAGGCGTTTTTGAGAGATACTGGCAGTTTGAGGAGCCTGTTCCATCAGCTGGATTGGGGCAACTTGAGGAGGCTGAGCAGCAGGAACTGGCACAGGAGGCCAGTTGGAAATGCGTACTCTGCCTGCGTCATCATTTGTCTGCTGAGCCGCAGGCTCAGGCTGCCTGTGGATTGCCTTTGAATTCGCTTGTGCTGTCTGAGTTTTTTGTGCAGCGGCCAATCTTGCCGATTTCTCTTTGGCCATTTTTAACGCTTCTCGATACGCGTCCAGAGCTTGTGAAGCGACGTTGATTTGTGAGTTCTGTTTTGAAAGCTGCGAAAGATGAGTTGATGTTTCAGACTGCAAATCACCCATCGAACGATTGAGCCGTTTGAGTTCTTCTTCTAAGCGTACGATTTGTCGCTGCTGAAGTTCTGCTGCTTGTTGTTGTTGAGTTCGGTATTCGATTTCAAATTGCTTTTGCTTTTCCAATTCCACAGCAGCGGCAAGCCGTTCTCGTTCTGTCACAAGCCGTTCGATACGTTCGGCAACGTCAGCCATCTGTCTCCCTGCAGGAACTTGGTGAACTGCCGGTTGGTGAATCGTAATGGGAGCGTAGACAGAGTGATGAGGAAAATTCGCTGGAGGAACAGCAGACTTTGGGCTGTGGCCAACAATTGTCTCGACGACTTGCAGAGAGTCTGCTGTCCGCTGTTCCGTGCGTGCCGTATTCACACTGTTCGCAGTGGGATGGGAATTCACTGGCTGGTGGCTGGCCTGACGAGCGATCGTTCCTGTCATTTCCTGTGAACGATTCAGCTCTTGCTTGGCTCGTTCAATGGTTGGGTAGAATTCAGCAAAAGCAGGATCATGTGCATGAGATTTCACCTGAACAGCCGGCAAGACTGGGGTTTTTGTCTCAGTCGATCCAGACAATGGGCTATCGATGATGGGAGCAATAACCGCAATGGCAAGGCCAATGCAAACCAGTGTTGCGGTCAGCAGGAGGATGCTGCCTGTTTGAAAATCAGCAGAAGACTTCATGGAACAGCCAGGTGACGAGTCGAAAAATTGCGCAAGATCGCACAGTTGAAACAGAATGAGTGCTGTCTCACTTCATCGGAGAATGGCGAGCTCTCCCTGAAAGGAATTACCCTCAAAATCCGAAAAGTTCACCTAGATTGCCATCTTGAAAGTTGGGGGGAATTCGTGGAGCTTCCCACCAGCAAAATTTGCGGGTTGCTGCCAACAATCATTGTGACGCAAAATAACGAAACCTTGAGCATGGTTTCATCGTGAGTCTGGCAAAAATTTTGGGTCACAAACCATCATGTTTGTCTGAAATTGGGCACTTAGCCTTCTGCTGAAAAGTGTTCAGCAAATTCGACAACTAAGCCATCGATGATACTTTGAAGGTCATCAGCCTGAGCTTCGTTTAGGAATCGGTAGTTATTTCGAGTCAACGCTTCACGGTTTCGCACGGTGCCTTTTGTTGCCAGTTCAAGAATATGAGCATCAGAAAATGGCCGTACCAGCATCTCAAAGCGGCTGTACAGATTGCCTCGAGATCCCGGATTCAGATTGATGTCATCACGAGTAATTCGAGCTCCCCAGCCATCTTCATTGACCACGCTTGAAAATTCGAAGCCGGGAAAGTGGTCACACAGCTTTCTGAGACAGGATTCAATGTGATCGCTGAGTGTGAGACGTAATTCGGAGTGTCGCGTTCGCAATTCTTCTGCGGTCGCTTTCTTTTGGCCAGCTTCTTGCCCTTTCACGTCTTTTGATTTTTGTCCTCGATCAATTGCGCGTTTCAGGCGGTCGTCCAAATCCGACATAATGAACTTTCAATTTCTATAAACGAATCGGATTCCATGATGGGAATCTCTTGATTGACCATCATTTGCGTGGCAAAGGATGACCTGAAATCGATTTCATTCGATTTTCTGGGGCACCATAATAGACACAGTCATCACCTACCGTCACCTTTGCTGAGCAAAGAACGCTGATAAAGCGAAGTTACAGTTCTTGGAATCATCATTTTTGTCTGTTAATCACGCCACGTTTTGATTTACATCGGTTCCAGAGTGCGGTGAATCCAGCAAGGACACTTAGAATCAGTTTTCCTTGATGTCACTTTGAAATCAGGATTCGACGTTAAATCAGGACTCAAACCGAATGGCTCAGGCAACTCAACGACGAACGGCATGGCTGGAATGCGCCACAGGAATCAGCGGAGACATGACGTTGGCGGCCCTGATTGATGCTGGAGTCGACGTACAGCAGATTCGAACGGCCATCGCGTCGCTCAATCTTCCCGACGTCACTTTACGAGTAGAACACGTGATGAAGGGCGGGTTTCGAGCGACTCAAGTGTTTGTCGATCACCC
>CAYTUE010000125.1:3992-11547 GCA_964441085.1 uncultured Planctomycetaceae bacterium | reverse complement strand
TACGTGGTTTCTGAATCGAGTGAAGAAGCCTCTTTAGAGCAAGAGATTTAGGCTGATGCCTCAGAAGAGGTTCTCCAGATTTCATTGTTTCGAATCATGCAGTTCATCATGGTTAACAGTTGTGAAATTGCCTCTAGTCTTTTTCGGCTCGTAGAACGGATACGAAGGCTTTTTGAGGAATATTCACGCTGCCGAATTGCTTCATCTTGGCCTTTCCTTTCTTTTGCTTTTCCAGCAGCTTTTTCTTTCGAGTGACATCGCCGCCGTAGAGTTTTTCGGTGACGTCTTTGCGGAAAGGGGCGATCGTGGTTCGAGCGATAATTTCTCCGCCGATCGCACCTTGAATGGGAATCTTGAACTGGTGCCGAGGAATTTCTTCGGCGAGGCGTTCGCAGTAGTGGAGTGCTCGAGGACGCGCTTTGTCTCGATGAACAAGGTACGACAGTGTGTCGACAGATTCCTTACTGACCAAAATGTCGACCTTCACGATATCGGTGGTGCGGTATTCGAGTGGTTCGTAGTCGAACGATCCGTATCCGCGAGTCAACATTTTTAACTGGCCGTAGAAATCAAACAAAACCTCACCCAGCGGCATCACGCTGACCACTTCAATGCGGTTGGCAGATAGGTAGTTCATCGTTTGGCTTTCCGAACGATGTTCTCGACACAGTTCCATCACTGGCCCGACGTAGGTTTCGGGAGTCAAAATCGAAGCTTTAATGTACGGTTCGCTACAGGATTCGATTTGAGTGGGATCGGGCCAGTAGCTGGGGTTGTCCACTTCAAGAACCGAACCGTCTCGCAAAGTCAGGTTGTACTTGACGGAAGGAGCAGAAATGACCAGACCAATATCGAATTCGCGTTGCAACCGTTCTTGAATCACGTCTAAGTGCAGAAGGCCAAGAAAGCCGCAGCGAAATCCAAAGCCAAGAGCCGCGGAACTATCTTTTTCAAACGTTAGCGCGGCGTCGTTAATGGCAAGCTTGTCTAAAGCTTTTGAGAGATCGCCATAGTCGCCCGTGTCCATGGGGTAGATGGAAGAAAAGACAACCTGCCTTGCTGGTTGATAACCCGGAATGGGTTCATCCGCTGGACGATCAGCCAACGTGATCGTATCGCCGATTTCAATATCCTGAACGCTTTTGACTCCAGCAACCACGTAGCCGACTTCCCCCACACTTAACTGTTCGCGAGGGTTCAAGGTAAATTGGTTGTAGCCAATTTCGTCGACTGTGAAGTTACGGTCAGCGTGCATAAAGTGAATGGTGTCGCGAGGCTTCAGTGTGCCTTGAATAATGCGGCACTGTAAAATGACTCCTCGAAAGGTATCGAAGTGAGCATCAAAGACGAGCGCCTTCAGCGGTGCATCTGGGTCGCCTTGGGGGCTCGGCAATTTTTCCACAATGCCCGCTAAAACATCTTCGATCCCAATGCCGTTTTTGGCGGAAATTGGAATCGCTTCAAAGGGGTCCAAACCAAGTTCCGCATCAATGGCTTCTTGAGCACGTTCGACGTCGGCAGATGGAAGGTCGATCTTATTGATGACGGGCAGCAGCGTCAGTTCATGTTCCAAAGCCAGATACAGATTGGCAACGGTTTGTGCTTCGACTCCTTGAGACGCATCGACAATGATGAGTGCTCCTTCACACGCCATTAACGAACGACGGACTTCGTGAGAAAAATCGACGTGTCCAGGCGTGTCGATTAAATTCAGCAAATAGTCTTTGCCGTCTGCAGCACGATAATCCAATGTGATCGTGTTACTTTTAATCGTGATGCCTCGCTCACGTTCGATGTCCATGGAATCCAGCATCTGTTCGTGCAAATCGCGCTGAGCGATGCCTCCACAAACCTGAATCAGACGATCGGCCAAGGTCGACTTGCCGTGATCAATATGAGCGATAATGCAAAAGTTTCGTATGTGCTTCATGATGGCGAGTTCTAACAGGTATCAGTCCGAACGACCAACCCGGCACCATGATCTGACTGCACAGACGTGAAATCATGGCACAGATTTTGATCAACAGGGGCCATCAGCCCCTGTTTCTTGTTGTGACACCCAACTGTCCACGACGTGTGCGGATTGCCGAGCGGGCTTGCTCGATTCGCCTTTCGCAGGCTTTCAGGGCTGTTGGCTTTCGCGACTGTTAGTGTTGGCTTTCACAGCCTAAGTTTTGAGGAATTATTGTGTTGACCAATTGGTACAAACTGGTATTGTGCTTTCATCCGAATGGTGTGAATTGGTTTTGTTGCGGTGTGAAAGCTTGTCCGACTTTGTGTTAAATTCGCGAGTCAGCGAAGCTGCATCGTTTCGAATGATCTTGTCCTTCGGTTTGGCAAAGTCGCACTCGCGTGGCGGATCTTGAAACATTGCGTGGTCTTAGGTTCTCACGAAATCAAGTTTGTCTGTAGGAAACAAAATGAACAATCAATTCAGTAAGCACTTAGCGTCTGGCGCTGTCCTGTTGTTTGCGGCACTTGTCACTCACTGCGGCCAATCCACCGCAGCACCAAGCCCGCAGTCATCTTCTCAGCAGACTGCACAGGACAAAGGTTCGGGAATGAAAACACCCAAGACGGATTCAGATTCAGATTCGGTTTCTCTGGCAAAGCAACTGGCAGACAAGGCAGCGGCGGGAGCATCCCGATTGCCTCAAAAAATGCGCGACACTTTTCAAAAGGGAATCGACACGGTTCGAGAATCCGGGATTGAAAAGTCTGCCAAGCAAAAGGGAGACCAAGCAGTTGATGGTGAACTGAAAGGCTGGGATGGCAAATCAGTGAAGCTCAGCGAACTTTGGAAAGATGGTCCCGTTGTGTTGATGTGGTATCGAGGGGGGTGGTGCCCGTACTGCAACATTCAATTGCGCGCCATGCAGCAAAGCTTAGACAAAATCAAGAACACGGGAGCTCGCTTGGTTGTGCTGACTCCTGAACTCCCAGAAAAAGCCAAAGCGACTGCGGAGGCAAACGATCTGGATCTCGTTGCGTTGCACGACAAAGACAGCCAGTTGGCGAAGGGCTACGGAATTCTCTTCGACCTACCAGCTCCCATTCTTCCGATGTACCGTGACAGACTGAAGTTGGCCGAGCAGAACGGTACCGATGCCATGCAGTTGCCTTTGGCTGCCACCTATGTGATTGATTCGTCGGGAAAAATCACCTATGCATTTTTAGATGCGGACTATAAAAAAAGAGCCGAACCAAGTGACGTCATCGAAGCTGTGAAAGCAGCCGTCAAGTAGTCTGCGATTTCGTCACATCTGCAGGCATTGCAATCTGAAAAACCGAACAATCTGATCCGCAGTCGTCCTTGGCGACTGCGGATTTTCTTTTGATAGGACGTGAGTCGCATCGGTCACGACTGCGGATGCGTGGCGGCTAGGTGAGCGTTCTGCCGCTTTCTGCGCCGAAAAGTCTACGTGATCGATACAGCCAGATACAAATCTGGCTGAAGGCAACAGATCATGGGGTGAGGCGTAAGAACGAAACGGCTACCGTCGTCAATACTGGTGTGATTGGCGTGGGAGACTTTGCCCGCTGTCTAGTCACGTTTCCTCAACGTGACGCTGTTTCTTTTCGTGACGCTGTTTTTTTCGTGACAATGAAAGAAAGTGTGGCTGTGTTCAAGTCCAAAGTTCTTTGTGCCTGTTTTCTAGTGGCTTGCATCACCAGCGTGGTTCATTCCACGGAAGCGTTGGCTCAATCAGGAAGCCGAAATTCGGTTCCTTCAACCGGGCCAAGCGGTGGAAGTTCCTTTCCACAACCAATTCATTCAGCGCCGCCATCTTCTCAACCGTTTTACAATGACGGTGCAGGACAGCCCGGACCATTCTATGATGGTAATGGGGGACAACCTGATGGAATCATCCATCAAGATTTGCCACAGATTCCCAGTGGTCCAGTCACAACAGGATCACTGTGGCAGCAGCATGACCCCACTTCGCAGATTCGGTTCGACCATGGCCCGTGGGATGCGTTCCTGCAAAGGAACGTGGTTCGAGATTGCAATGGTTTGAATCGAGTTCGCTACTGTTGTGCTTCCAACCCAGATCGACGCATGCTGGAAACTTACCTGAAGGATCTGCAAGCATTTGATCCTCGTATCCTGCAACGAAACGAACAGCTTGTGTACTGGATCAACCTGTATAATGCTCGCACAGTTGCCTTGATTCTCGAACACTACCCGGTACGGTCGATTCGTTCGATCAAAACAAATCTGTTGGACTTTGTCGGACCATTCGACGACATCACGATGTGTGTTCTCGGGCAAAAGCTTTCTCTGTCAGACGTAGAAAATAATATTCTGCGAGCCAACTGGAACGATAACCGTTTGCACTATGCTCTCAACTGTGCCTCCTATGGTTGCCCGAACTTGCAATCTTCAGCGTGGACTGTGGACAATCTTGATCAACGTTTGGATTCTGCGGCTTACGAGTTTGTGAATTCTGGGCGAGCCGTACGCACGAACTTCTTGGGGCGACTCGGAGCATCAAAAATCTACGACTGGTACAAAGACGATTTTGGTGGCGACGATGCGGCTGTGATTGCTCATATCTATCAGTATGCCAATCCTCAAACCAGACAACTGCTATGCGGTCGTCGTGAGATTGGCTTTCACTTCTACGATTGGTCTCTCAACGTCAGCCGCTAACAGACGGCATTGCTGATTCGATTTCACTTTGAGGAACGCGAAACCGCAGTGATTGACTCCCGTTGTTCTCAGACGGGAGCCAGCAAAGCGGCTCACGATTCACTGCCCTCTTACGATTCAGCTGCCCTCTCATAAAGAAACCTGCCCGAATGACTCGGCGCAGGTTTTTTTATGCGCTGTTGAATTCACAACCGCAGCCACCGCTTGTGTTCGCATGGCAATCTTGAGGCTGATCTCTGGAACGTAGAACTTGAGCGTCTACAATGTGATGACGCGATCACATGACGGCAACGGCTGCCGCCGTGTGCGGTGTGGAATACAGCAAACGCCACGAGGTTGCTGCGACGCCGTGCTTTACTTCCCTTTGTATATCTCGAAAGCAGCTCATTCATGACGCTTGTTTCTATGACAGATCGATTGATTTTCAACGCTGGTCTTGTATTGGCTGCTCTTGTCTTGTCCACAACCACGTGGGCGGAAGAGCAGGACATTGTGGATACTGATCCGGGAAAGGCAGCGGAATCTGAAAAGCAGTTGATCAGTCGAGCAAGGCAAATTACGTATCAAGGTCGTCGAGCAGGTGAAGGGTATTTTTCCGCCGACGGTCAAACCATGATTTTTCAAAGCGAACGCTACGATGGCAATCCCTTCTTTCAGATCTATGAATTAGATCTGGGAACCGGACGGTCGGAATTGGTTTCTCCGGGATTGGGAAAAACCACTTGCGCGTGGTTGCATCCGAACCAACCCAAGGTGCTGTTTGCTTCAACTCAGGATGACCCCGATGCCACGCAGGAACAGCAGGAAGAACTCGATTTAAGAGCAAGCGGAAAAGAACGACGTTATTCATGGGATTACGACCCCTTCTACGACTTGTACGAATACAACAAGAAGGATGAAACCTACCACAATCTCACCAAGACCGAAGGTTACGACGCAGAAGGTTCGTACAGTCCCGATGGAAAGCTCATCGCCTTTGCATCGAATCGATCTGCCTACACCGAAGAACTCACCGAAAAGCAGCGAAAGGTCTTTGAAAAAGACCCTGCATGGGCCAACGAAATCTACGTAATGAATGCTGATGGTTCTGACGTTCGCCGTTTAACAAACAGTCCGGGCTATGATGGTGGTCCCTTCTTTTCGGCGGACGGCAAAAGCATCTGCTTTCGTCGGTTTTCTGAAAATGGACTGACAGCTGAAATTATGACCATGGACCTTGACGGTTCCAACAAACAAACGTTGACAAAAATGGGAGTCATGTCGTGGGCTCCATACTTTCATCCCTCCGGAGAGTATCTGATTTACACAACGAATGTTCACGGCTTCAAAAATTTCGAACTGTATTTGGTAGATCGCAAGGGCGAACATGCTCCAGTGCGAGTCACCCATACGGCGGGTTTTGATGGCTTGCCCGTGTTTAGTCCCGATGGCAAACAGATTTCGTGGACCAGCAATCGCACGGCCAATAACAAGTCGCAAATTTTTCTGGCGGAATGGAATCATACAGCAGCAATGAAAAAATTGGGGCGAACAACGACTGTTTCACCACCTCAAACCGCAGCTGCAACGTCTGACAAAGTGAAACCGTCCGCACGTTCTGAATTTGCTCCTGCTGATGCCGTCAGGCACGTCGAGTACCTGTGCCGCCCTCAATTAAAAGGTCGCCTCACGGGAACTCGAGGCGAAAAACTGGCCACCAATTACGTGGCTTTGTACCTCGAAACTTTAGGACTGGAACCGGCAGGAGACGCTGGGACATGGTTTCAAGAATTCGAATTCACGTCTGGCGTGTCGACTGGCCAAGACAACGTGTTGAAGATGGGCGACAAAACGTATGAAGTGAAGACCGACTATTCCCCCGTCGCGTTTTCTCAGACAGGTGACTTCGGTCAGGCAGACGTGGTCTTTGCTGGCTACGGAATTCAGGCTCCTGCAGGCGATGGTTTTGATGAGTACGATTCGTATGTCCATCTTGATGTCAAAGACAAGTGGGTGATGTGCTTTCGCTTTATGCCCGAAGGTTTGACTGCCGAACGACGGCAATACTTGAATCGCTTTAGTAGCCTTCGATTTAAGGCAATGAGAGCTCGCGATCTGGGAGCCAAGGGGCTGATCGTTGTGAGCGGTCCAACGTCTGGTGTGAAACGCCAACTGGTGCCTCTGCGATTCGATGGATCTTTATCGGGAACGTCTCTTGGAATCATCAGTATCACGGATGAAGTTGCATCGCAGTGGATGGCCAGCGTCGGGCAAGACCTTAAGTCGATTCAAGAAAAGCTGGATACGGGAGAACCTGCAATGGGCTGGCCGGTGAAGGGCATTTCACTGACAGTCGCCATTGATGTTCAGCAAGAAACCAAGACCGGGCGAAATGTTCTGGGCCGTCTTCAAGTCGATCAACAGATGGCTCATGAAGTCGTGGTTGTGGGAGCACACATCGACCATCTGGGAGCATCTGCAGGTGGAAATTCGTTGGCGCGAGACGACGAATCGGATGAAATCCACTTTGGAGCCGATGACAATGCATCTGGAGTTGCCGCGATGTTGCAAATGGCAGAAGCGTTGGCGGGGCGGCGAGACGCTGGCACGTTGAAGGCAGATCGCGACATCATTTTTGCAGCGTGGTCGGGGGAAGAACTCGGTCTGCTGGGTTCGACTCACTATGTCAACGAGCTAGAAAAGAAATTCAGTCAACACGCTGCGGCAGTGTCTGGTCCAGCTGACAACAAGGATGCTAATTCAACAGATGCTGAAGCAACTGATGATGAAGTAACTGATTCGGAAGCAACTGATGATGAAGCAACTGATGATGAAGTAACTGATGATGAAGCAACTGATGATGAAGTAACAAAGCAGGACGACGAAATCAATACGGGCGGGTTGCACTTGTATATCGCAGCG
>CAYTUE010000125.1:0-3892 GCA_964441085.1 uncultured Planctomycetaceae bacterium | reverse complement strand
TGCCAGCCAGAACCTATGGCTTTTGCTCACCAATATCTTGCAGCATCGAATACAGGATAATGTTGATGGCGATTTTTAGAGCGTCTGCTTCTTCGTACCCATTACAGGCCAAGGATGCTTGGTTTTCTAATGCGCAGCTGATGTCGTACCGGCTGTAAATCACCACGTAGCGGCCATCGATTTCAATGCCTTCAAGGAAGGGAGGAATGGATTTCACTGTTTTTCGAAGAGTCGCATTTTGAGTAGACGGAACAAGTTCTCGTAGCTTCACTTGGTCGATCTGGTATCCCACCACATCTTGAAAGATCTCGTGTTTCACGGGGATCTGCTTGAGCTCGTGATTGGGATACATCTTCTTCATTAAATCGCGGAAGCTTTCGTCGAATTTCGGTGATCCGCAGCATGCGTCAGCAAACATGACGGAGCCTCGCGACAAGTAGTCTCGCAGTGAGTCTCGTTCCTGATCTGCCAACCGAAAGCGGTAGCGCCCATGCATGTACACGATGGGGTATCGTTTGAGTTCCGAGAGAGTAATCGGAATCGTTTTTCTCTGCAAAGACGCATCTAATCCTGCGACTTCATTCAGGCCCTGAAGCAAGTTTTTAAGAGCCTTGGGAGCAATATCCCAGTTCCCTTGGTAACGCAATTGGGCGATCTCAAGTCGGTTGCGGTCAATCTGCGCATCGCCTGATTTCTGAGAGGGATCGTCAACGTCTAATTTGACAGGTGGTTCTCGCCCGGTTGCATAAGCCAATACGTTGACTCCAATGCTGGTGGAGCGAAAAATGCGTTGAATGAGCGCTTCATTCCGTTCTAAAGGGTCGTGCTTCATCCACTTTTGCCACAGGCAACCGAGATCTTCGGGGCTGTAAATGATGGCCGTGCGGCAGCCAAAGTCGACTCCGTAAAGTTCGACGGAGTCTGCCGACGGCAGGCGGAATTCGCTTCGAAATACGGGATGGTCGCTTCCCAAGCGTTGCAACGATGCTTCGCCTTGAGGAAACATCATTTGAATCAGCTTGCGAAAGCTTTTGTCGAACTTGTCGCTGCGGCAATTGGCAGAAGCAAAAACAAAGCCGCCTTCGTCGAGGTAATTGCGAAGCCATTCAGCGTGCTTGGCGGTTAATGGCAACTGTTCTCGACCACCAATAAAAAGAATGGGAGCTTGGTTGAGCCGAGACACCGCGTTTTCATCGTCTAAGCGTGAGAGTTTGAGATTTTGGCTGGTTAAGCGAGGCGGCCAACCCTTTAATCCGTCGACCTTTTCAATCAGGTTGGGAACATCCAGCGGGTGTCGATTCCAGTCGCCAGCGGTGTCTTCTGAATCAACTCCAGAAGTATAATCCAGCTTGTTAACGACGACTCGAGAAAGCCCTTTGGATAGAAACAGCAAAGAAAATGCTGTTGGGATGATTTGGCCGTAATTGCCTTCGGCCCAACTTCCGTCGCCTCGTTGAGCGGCTTGCAAATAGGATGCTCCTTCGCGATACCAGTCGTGTCGCCCAAAGAAGCGAACGTGTCCGAGTCGAGCAGCTCGCTCAAGACCATACAGGTAATACAAATGATGGTTTGACGTGCTGGGGTTGCCGCTGATGCGAAAATTCTTGGTCAACCAGCGGCGGCCATTTTGAAATGCGTCTGCAGGGGGATGATCGCCACAGCAGTCTGGTTTTCCATCGGCATCGACGTCGGAATCGTTGTCGATCATGCGGCTGGTGATCGCCAACGACGACAGTCCTGCGGCCGTCATACTGCCCGTAACTTGGCTGTTTGCTCCACGACCGTTTCGGTAGGCCCAGCCCCCGTTGGGGCTTTGGCTTTTCAGGAAGTGATCGTATGCTCGTTTCCAAACCGCTTGGTCGACTCGAATTCCCGCGTTGGCTGCATCGCGAAGTGCCAAGATGGCAAACTGAGCATTACTGCGGTCTTCTGAATTCTGTCCTGGCGTGCCTCCTCGCCCAACGAGCTTGTAACCCCACGAACCAGAATTCACTCCCGAAGTACATTGTGTTCGTTCCAGCAACCGAACCATGCGAATTAACTGGCTTCGGTCACGGCGGATGTCGTCTGCGGCACAGAGTGCGCTCACTAAAACTGATGTTTCATAAACCGCGTAGCGTCCGCTGGGTTTGCTTGGTTCCAAGTTGCGGAGATAGTTCAGACCTTTTTGAACAGCCGGTGAATCAACGGGCTCATCACAGTTAATTAAAGCCAACACCGCCAAGGATGTTCCGCCAATTGTGTGAGTATCAATAGAAGCTGCTGAATCTTCCCAGTGGCCGTCGCCTTTTTGCTGGCTCTTTAACCATGTGGTGCCAAGGCGAATCGATCGGAGAACTCGGTCGCGAAGCTCTTTGTCCGACAGTGGCTTCTGCCGCAACTGACCATGCGAGAGATTCGGGATGATAAAAGTGAACAACAGAGCAAGAATGAACACAACATTCTTCATTATGGCTAACCTTGTCAAAACGGTATCCGCTGTGGAGACCGCGTTGGCGAACATGATTCGCAGCAGCAGTCGAACGGTATTTTAGGTTGGTGCGATTTTCAAACAGACACGAAAGCTGGCACCAATTTGTCTAGAATCATTTTACAACTTGCAATTTCGCAACTTGCAATTTCACAGCTTGAAGTGCTGAGACTTGATTTCACAGGCTGTTGAAAAACTGTCCCGCTGAAAACCCGACGCGTCAGCGAGGGGCAGAAACCAGAGCAAAGGTGGGTGCAAATCCAAATTCAAATTCAAATCCTTCGCTGACGCGCCGAGTTGTTTTTTTCAGCAGCCTGTTAAGCAGTCGCAGAAATTTCGAGTAACACCTTAAGTGTATCAGGCTGTTGAGCATGCTGAAACGCTGAAACCGCTTCGCTGAGCGGGTATCTTGCAGACACTAACGGTTCGACATCAACGTCATTCCGTTCCAGCATTTCCAAGGCGGGCTGGAAGGGGCCACATCGAGACCCCACAACAGTGACTTCATCAATAACAACGGGCGACAAAGCCAGTTGGTGGTCTTTGGCAACGGTGGTTTTTAACACGATGGTGCCACAAGGGCGAACCGTTTGCAGGGCCAGTTGGAAACCACTTTCTGAGCCTGTGCAGTCGACCACAACATCCGCTTTGCGAGCTGGTTGATAGTCGGCTAACAATGCAGTGCGAACATTGCAATGTTGGAGCATGTCTAATTTCCACGAGTGCTTTCCCACCACTGTGACTTCGGCACCATGTTTTGCCAGCACGGCTGCGGAAAGGTGTCCTAAGCGACCGTCTCCTAAAACAACCACGTGATCGTGATTCGCAATTCGAACCTGTTCGGCAATTCGGCAGGCTGCTGCCAAAGGTTCGGTAAACACGGCCCGTTCGTTGGACACAGATTCCGGGACCACGTGCAGGTTTTTTTCGGGAAGCCACAGTCGATCTGCGAAGGCTCCATCGTGATTGAGAATTCCGAGAACCGTTCTTTGAGCACAATGGCGAGGTCTTTGTTGGCGGCATTCCGAACAGTCGCCACACGCACAATTGATCTCCCCGACAACTCGTTGCCCCGCATGTTTTCCGGCTGCCGCAATGCCGACAAATTCATGACCAAGTACTCCTTCGAAACCCATGTAGCCTTGTTGGAGCTGAAGGTCTGTTTCGCAGATTCCCGCCAGCATCACGTCGATTGGGATTAAGCCATCACGATTTGACTGATTCTGATAGTCCGTTCGATAACAGATCTTTCCTTCACTTAAGTACAGGCAGTTCATCGTTGACAGGCTTAGCTTTCAAAGGAATGGGAGATCGGGCTTGTCATGGTTGTTTTAACGATGCGAAAGCTACCATGGCGGAGCAACGATCACTAGCCACTGATTTCCGTAAAGGAAACCAATATCGTGGGTTCATGGTTTGACA
>CAYTUE010000124.1:7770-11575 GCA_964441085.1 uncultured Planctomycetaceae bacterium | reverse complement strand
GCGCTGCGGTAGTGGTTTAAAGACCAGTGGAACACGAATCTTGAAAAGACCAACCCCACAATTGCAGAGGCTGCAGAGACGGCGGCAAAGTGAGGCATTTCGAGATTGTCAATAATGATTCGAGCGGGCACCGTAACAACCAGCAAGATGGGGACCACGTACGAAAAGCCAAACTGTAACACCTCTCCGCCTTCCCAACGGCTGTCATCTTCTCCGTCGTAGATACTACGAGGGTAGCGAGCAAACACTGTGATGTAGAACCAGAAGTCATAAAGTCCTTGGTTGCGGCCAAGAAAGATACTGCTGCAAGCTGTTACGATCATCAGTGAATAAAAGAATAAAACACCAATTCCCACGTACGTCACGTACATGCTCAACTGCCATGCCGAAATGGGCTCACCAATGCGATAAAGCGATCTGATCAACAGTGCCAACGCCAGTAGCAATTGACTGATCATCGCGAGGTTAATGCGTTCCAGTGACACCAGAAACTGACTGTCGATTGGTTTGATTAAGGCGAAGTCCAACCGTCCCGTGCGAATCTGTTCGCTGAGGTTCGCGCAGTTGGGCATAAAGAAGCTTTCGACAATGCTGTTGATCAACATGCCGGTTGCCATGAAGGCAAAATATTGGTCTCGATCCCACCCGTTAATCGCTGGCACTTTGCGGAAGATAATTTCGAACAGCGCAATCTGAGCAAAAAACCAGAACGTCCGCGTGACAACCTGAATCAGGAAATTTCCCTGAAACATCAGCTCACGAATCAGCGCGTTTCGAAAAAACGTTAGCAACACTCGGATGTAGTAAATCATCAACAGCGAACGGGATGCGAAAGGAAGGGAGGGGGAGGACGATTGAGTTGGGAAGTGTGTTTGTTGCGAACACACCGAAATGTGTACCACTTTTTGTGACAGTCATTTGGCGAACGACAACGTATCTCAGCAACCGCCTTTGTCATAGAAATCAAACACACTGTGCGGAATCCTAGTCAGTTGACACGCAGATTAAAATTCGCCCGTGGCCTTGGTTTTCAGGATAGAGAAAGCTGCTGATTTCTGCAGTGGAGTTCTCGGAAGTGCCACAGCTTTTCAAAGCGGCACGGTATTCTGCCATTGCAGAGACCGGGAAGTGGCCGTTTCTGCTTTCAGACGAACTTCTCGACCATTACAGAATCGTGAAAGCCATCTGAACCTGCTAAACTGATGAAGTGAGTCATCTCGCAAATCAGTTTCATGACGGGTGGATTGCGACCTGAATTGCACTTGAATTACGACCTGAAATGTATCTTCGATTGAGGTTGGCGATGGAAGCCAAACGGTCGTTGAAATCGCGATTCAGTGGTTGGTATCAGCTGATTTGATTCAGCTGATTTGATTCAGCTGGTTTGATTCAGCTGGTTTGATTCAGCTGGTTTGATTCTGCGGTGGAACCACTTTCTGCAGACCAAATCTTTTACTTGTTTAACGTAAAGAGAAACTTCATTGGGTGATCAAACGATCCTCGTTGTTGTCGGAACAGCACTTCTGGGAATCGCGGCGGGCATGGTGGGCACGTTTGCCGTGTTGCGTCGTCGCGCGCTGACGGGAGACGTGGTGGCTCATTCTGCTTTGCCGGGGTTATGCATTTCGTTTCTGCTGTTTGAGTCGAAATCAATTCTGGTGCTTCTGACAGGAGCTTTGGTGACCGGTTTATTAGGTGCTATCACTGTTTCCTTATTGACCAAGTTAACAAAGCTGAAAGACGACGCGGTTCAAGGAATCGTTTTAAGCGTCTTTTACGGTGGTGGAATTGCGTTGACTCGAGTGATCCAAAACCGCTACCGCAACTCAAGCGAGTCGGATCTGGAATCATTTTTAATTGGTCGAGCTGCCACAATGCTGCGGTCGGATGTGCTGCAAATTGCGGGCGTGACTTTGACCGTTTCCGTTGTCGTGGGGCTGCTTTACAAAGAACTCAAACTGTTAAGTTTCGATCGACAGTTTTGCAGTGTTCAAGGTTTGGCGGCCACATCGCTGGATCTCACCTTGATGCTGTTAACAGCCGTGACCGTGGTGGTGGGCCTTCCTGCCGTGGGAGTTGTCTTAATGGCCGCGCTGCTGATTATTCCTCCAGCGGCTGCTCGCTTTTGGACCGACCGATTGTCCACAATGATGGTGATTGCCAGTTTATTCGGTGCTTTATCTGGCATCGTGGGAACAACAGTCAGTGCTTACTGGGAAGGGCTGCCGACTGGCCCTTTCATTGTGCTCACATCAACAACCTTATTTATTCTGTCGTGGATTTTGGCTCCTCATCGAGGCGTATTGGGGGCCATGCGTCAGTCGTCTTTGGCAGACCTCGAAGCAGAATTGCCTTGGAATCAGCAACCTGTGTTGCCATCCCGTGCAAAGGATGCATCGAATGATTGAATTTCAATTTCAATTCGAATTTGCTTCGACATTGGCTGCCAGTTACAGCATTGCGTTTCAGGGACTGACGGATGCCATCGCCGAATTTTTCGGTTGGCCAGCATCGAGCGTTCAGAATGCATTTTGGAGCTTGGCGGTGGCCAGCTTGTGTTCGATCTGCTGTAGCTTAGTGGGCTGCTTTTTAGTGCTTCGCCGGATGAGTCTTCTTTCGGACGCGTTGTCTCATTCAGTCCTCGCTGGCATCGCAGCCGTGTATTTGATTACAGGAGACGTACGCCCGCTTCCCATGTTAATCGGTGCTTTAGTCGCGGGGATTGCCACCGCTGTGTTGACAGAATTTGTGCATCGTCGAGTAGACGTGCCTGAAGATAGCAGTATTGGAATCGTGTTTACGTCGATGTTTGCTTTCGGAGTCATCGTGGTCAGTCAGGCTCGAGGAGTTCACTTAGACCTCGACTGCGTGCTGTTTGGCGACTTAGCGTTTGCCGGAATTCACATGCGTCCGCTTGGCGGCACGTTGTGGCCTGATTCGTTTCGTAATTTGATTCCCGCCTGTTTCCTTACGCTGCTATTTCTGTTTGTGTTTTGGAAGGAATTGCGGCTGACATCATTCGATCCTACGTTTGCCATCACGGTTGGTTTTGGGGCATCGTTGGTACACTACTTTTTGACAACAGTGGTTGCGGTCGTGACTGTGGCGGCGATGGATGTGGTGGGACTGCTGGTGGTGGCATTGTTGATTGTTCCTCCTGCCACTGCTTTACTGCTGACGTCTCGGCTGACATCAATGTTGTTGATTTCCACGGGACTTTCTTTGGTGTGTACTTGGTCGGGGTACTTGTTGGCGTTGCAGTGGTCGTCTTCGGCGGCGGGATTGGCGGCGGTGATGAGCGGAGTTTTGCTATTGGCTGCCGTGTTGTTATCACCGACTTCGGGGGTGCTTGGACGGATTTTAAGAACCATTCGCCTGCGAACTCGAATCGCAGCAGAAGATGTTTTGGCAGGGCTGTTTCGCCGTCAAGAAGCTTCAGAACATCCCGATCGTTTGATTTCGGCACCTGAATCCGACTGCCGAGATCTCGCGGGGCAATCGTGGCTGAAAGCGGCCGCCATTCGCTGGCTACGGCAGAAGAAACTGTTGGCAGTCCAGAAGGATTCTGTCATGCAGTTAACGGCAACCGGTTACCAATACGGATTGTCTTTGGTTCGGTCTCATCGCTTGTGGGAAAGTTATCTGCAAGAGAACTTTGACTTGCCAGCAGACCATCTTCATATTCCGGCGGAGAACATGGAGCATTTTATTGGGCCTGAATTACAGGACCGAATTACGGAAGAATTGTCGGCTCCCAGCCAAGACCCTCACGGACGACAAATTCCCGGCTAGATGCCCGTTGAAA
>CAYTUE010000124.1:0-7670 GCA_964441085.1 uncultured Planctomycetaceae bacterium | reverse complement strand
ATCGAAAAAAACATCGATCATGCTCCGTTCCTCGCTGATGTGTTGGGGCCACGGGAGCATTTTTCCAACGGTTCCCCCTATGGCCTGATCGTGAATTCATCCAGCATCTCGGTGTAGTATGTCGACCAAGGAGTGGCTGAATTGAGCTCCCAGATCGGGTTGACTTCCAACAGCCGATGGAACGGAAATTTGTTGGCGAGATTTTCGATTGTCTCTGCATTTGCTTGCTGGACTTTCTCCTGCACCCAAATTTCAATGAGATCTGTTTGGGGATCTTTTTGAGCTTTTGCGACGCTACTAAGCAGCATCTGTTGGGCGAGAAAGTAGGCCGAAGTTTCCGTCCCCGATTCTCTTTTCGCAATTCGTACGATGGAATCTCGCAAGAGCTGCTGTTGCTGGTGACTGAGTTTTCCCTTGGGGATGCTGTCTAAAATAAGAATCGAATAGCCCTTGCCAATGTCTCCGAGCCGACTGACGGCTGCCTTCCACGCTGGATGTGTGACGTCGGTTGCCACCGAGTGCAACTTAAGCGTTAAAATCGGATGCCGTTGATACGATACGCCAAGCAGTGCTGCCTGGCGAACAGCATCAGGTTCCTTTTGGTCGTCAACAATTTCCATCAAGCGAATGGGGCGAATCTCTTGAGTTCCCGGTAAGAGAAACGAATGAGCCAGCAACGCTTCAATACGAATACGTGAGTTACTGTGGTCCACCAGATCAGTCAGCTGATCCCTGAGCTTTTGTGTTCGTCGCCCGCTAACAATGACTCCCTTGATGGCTCGCAGAACTTGGTGTTCATACACCACACCTTCTTCGGCGGTGAGGCGGTCTGCGAAATCCACAACTTGAGGGGTGTTCGAAAGGATTCGAAATCGTTGTTCTGCGTTGAAAGGCTTCGCATACCTTGATGAATCCTTGGGGGCGACCTCGTCAGACTGTAACCTGCGATATAACTCTTCAATGCCTGGTGCCCAGTTGTCGATTTCATTGCGATTGACTTGGAGCCAGTGTTCGACAACAGCTGGGCTTGCTTCTAGCAGTATTTGAGTGGCATGTTGACGAGCGTGTCCCACTTGAGGCTGCGCATTTCGGTGCCATGCAGCAACTCGAATCCACTGAGGCGCATCGGCCTTCATAAGTACTTCGCCCACCTTGTGAGACTTGAAGGCATCCGGGTAAGACATGGCCAACCACTCCAGAAGTTCAAACTCCTTTTCTTGGGCCAGCCACTCCACCCAAACTGAAATTCGCTTGGGAGTTTCGTCTAGCTGAGCGATCATCAAAACCCATTTGCCTTCGATATCTCGTTTTGCCCAATCTGCAGCTTCCACTGGAGCCTTGACTTCCCGAGCAGTGGCTGTCACCCAGCGGTTGCGTTTTTCGGAATGAGGTCCGTCCAGAGCAATGTAGCCATCGTGTCCTAAACTTTGAGTTTCAAGGTCGACGATCTTGCCATTGGCAATTCGGTATCGACAGGCAAGTCGAGGCTGTCCATCAATGATCAGAGTCGTTTGCAGCCATTGGTTCGAATAAGAGTTCGTATCCACATGGATCGACAATGGAAGTCGAATGGTTTGATGCCGAAAGTCAATCTGTCCATTTGCTGTGACTCGCCGTTCCGTGAGATGGTCATATTCACCAGCGACAATCCGTCCTTCGACCAGATCTCCCTGTTCTGTTCGAGTGATCACTTTGGATTCATGAAGCCCTCGGAGAACAAGATCAAGTTCCTCTGCCGTATAGCGGTTTGATCCATGAATTCCGCGATAGCCACCAATGGGTTCAACGTTTGGTCCGGTTGCTGCGATACTGATTCTTAGGGAGCGGCCCGTTTTTTGATCGACGGAAAATTTCAGGTCCGCAAGTTGGCGTTGATCATCATCATCAATGTACGCACGATTCAGTTTTGGCTGACTGCCATCTTGCTGAGCGGCCGCAGTTGTCGTGACGATCCCCAAAAGGCACTGAAGACACGCCGTCCAAACGATGAAGTGCTTTTGCATGACAGAAGTCTCCGCAATTGATAATCAAAAACCAAGCAGCCTACGGTACTTTTCCATGTCGCACGACACAAGCTGGCTTCAAAATGCCTGACACCAATTTTACAACTTGACCGTTCTGCCTGATGGAAGTGTGCCTAAGCAACACCAACGTGCTTTGGCAGGCTGGCAGGAAATCTTGTTCGTCAATGACTGGGGAACTGCAATGACTGGGGACTGCGATTACTGGGGGACTGCGATTTGAGCTTGGCCATCCACGATGGCAAGGATACCAACAACCTTTCCGGTGGACATGCCAAGTACGGGAGCCCCCTGCCATTCTGAAAAGTTGATCTGGTCATCTTGCAGAACCCAACGGTTTGCTTGAAAAGCCACGTGTTCAAGATCCACAGTCTGGATGAGTGGAGTTGGCTTTCCATCGATCACCGCACTGCGAAACAAAAGGCAGTCTTCAGGGGCGGTCAGTGGTTGCAGATCGACCAATTTGATTGCTGCTGTGGCGTTGGCTGGCACTGCTGCCAAGCCACTGTCAGTGGTCGTCTGCAGCAACGAATCCACGGCGAGGTTTTGAGCGGGCTTGCCGGGTTGTATCATTCGCAGTTTGAATGCTTCGCTGTGGATTGCTGCTGGAGGGAAGCTTGCAGTGAGTACCACAGTTTGGCTGCCATCATTTGCTAAAACACCTTGTTGAGAAAACGACTTGGTGCGTGAAATTCCGAATATCGAAGTTCGATACTGGCCCGTTACTAAGACGGTTTCAGGAAGCTCAAAGTTCACAAGCGGAACAGCCGCGTCGGTTTGTAACCATGATGAATCAGCTTTCTTTTGTAATTGGAAAACATGCCCGTCGCGGATGGAATCGTCTGGCGTGGTTTCTGCGAGCGTGGAAAACGACACTCCTCCGTTAAGAATGGACGACAGTGAAGTGGCGTTCAGTTTGACTCCACTGAGTCCCACGTCGACATCAAATCCACTGGTGGTCCAAAACTTGGACGTCTTGTTGATCAACTTGCGATAGTTGCGATCGATGGAAATGGTGGTGTGCACATGGCGCGCATCCGGCGACAAATTGACCGAAAGAACTCGCCCTGTTTTTACGCCTCGCCAGGTGACGGGGGCTCCCGCAGAAATGCCGTACGTGTCATCGCTTCGTAAAACAACTTGCAAGCCGTTTCGGTTGAGTTCGTCGGCAGGAGCGACGGTCAATCCTTGGAACGTTGACAGTTTGGGGCCGCTTAAATCGCCGGGACTGACGCCGATGTATTTGGCTCCTACAGCGGTTTCCAGTCCTTGAACTTCGGTAAGGCTCAGTCGAGGTCTGACAATCCAAAAGCGGCTGCCTTCACAGCATAGGTTTCCTTCGTTGGCGTTTAGGGTCACTTGCACGTTGACTTCGGAAAGATTGGCGTTCAAGCCCACGTCGGTGACTCGGCCCACATCGATGCCTCGGTAACGAACCGCATCACCCGGCTTGAGGCCGTGTCCTTGTGGAAAGGCGATCGAGATCATCAGCCCCTTGGGGGGCAACGCAGTGTACGTGAGCCACGCCGCAAGAATCAGGCACAGCAATGTGATCCACCACATCTTGGAAGCCCACAGCAGGCTGGTTGACGACTGCTTCACCTTGGCAACAGGAAAGTCTTTGTTGTCGGTAGACGTTTGTGATTCTGAATTCGGCAAACTTGTCATGCGTCTTCCCAAATGGCATGAGGATCAAAGCTCAAGGAGGCAATCATGCTCATCGTGACACATGCAACAAAGGCGGCGATGGCAGGCCCCAGTTGAAATTCGACCAAGTTTCCGAGTTTCACCAACATCACGAAGAAGGCCAGCAGCATGACATCCATCATGCTCCACTTGCCCATCACTTCCATCAATCTGAGTGTGAGTGCTTTATGTTTACGATGGAGAAATTCCAGCAGACTGAGTTCCAGCAATAAGACAATTTTTGTCAATGGAAAAAGAATAGAAAACAGCAGGACGACAGAACCAATGAACCAATTGCCATGGCGAAGCAAGTCGATAATGCCTTCTAAAATACTGGACTGCTGAACGTGTCCCAGCTTTTCAATTCGCAGAATGGGGCACAGCACGGCGGGCCAAAATAAGACAAAGGCAGCACTCGCCGCCGCTGCCGTTCGGCTGGCCGATTTTGTACGACAACCGGGCACAGAAATGCCAGCATGACACCGACAGCAAACCGCCTTTTGCTTTGGCTGCAAGGAGGGCAATCGTTGAATCTGGCCACAGCAGTGGCAGGCTCGATGAACTTGAGTTGAATTGCCCATGCGACATCTTGCTAAGTAGCGGTGGGTTGTGCTGTTGTCTTTTGAGGCGGCGCTATTTCGAGATCCAAGTTTACGAAACGGGTCTACTTCGGTAGGCAATCGGAATTTAAAGCTTCTGGTCCGATGGTGACCAGAGCCATTGATTTGGGAGCATATTCGAGAGCGAAATCTGTGACTTGGCGGACGGTTAATGCATCGATTTTGGAACGCACCTCGTTCAGTTCGACAATGCGATCCATAAACAACATGTCGCGAGCAAGCGATCCACTTCGAGACATCGTAGATTCCTGCTGCATAATAAGCCCACTTTTGGCTCGAGCTTTACAGCGGTCCAGTTCTTCTTCTGAAATGTCTTCGGCCAGCCGTCCGATTTCAGCGACCATGACATCCAGAGTTTCTTGAGCACGTTCGTTAGTTGTGCCTGCGTACCCGAAGACTCGCGCCTGTTCTTTTTGAGTATTAATCGATGCGTTGATGGCATAGCACAGACCTCGTTTTTCACGAACTTCGGTGAATAACCGACTGCTCATTCCACCGCTTAAGAGGCTGACGGTTGCCCATGCTTCGTAGTAGCGATCATCAGGATATGGAACGGAATCCCACGCGAGTCCAATATTTGTCTGAGCGGAATCGTGTTCGATATGCAAAGGAGAAGCCGCGGTGCCTCCGAGATGAAGATCGGGCACATCGTTGTTTTGCCAGTCGTTGAAAAATTCTTCGATCACAGGCTGCAGTTGAGCCATCGTGACGTTTCCGGCAAAGCCTAAAACAGAGGCCGATGGTTGCATGTAGTTGGCATGGTGCTGGCGAATTTCTTCGACCGTGATGTTGGGAATGTCGTTGAGATGTCCGTCGGGAGGATTGCCGAACGGAGCCGGATAACTGCATTGACGAAGCAGACCTCCCAGTTTTTGCCGTGGGTCGTCTTCGATCGCCATCAACGACTGCACAACGAGTTCTCGAGCCGGTTCAAACTGTTCAGCGGAAAGATGCGGCTTTAGCAGCATGTTGGCCAGAAAAGGAACAGCTTCTGCAAGGCGGTCGGCGGTGGTTGCGGCCGACAACGTCATGTAGCCGACTCCGGCACCCACGCTGCGTTGCAGGCCCAGATTGTCCATGACAGAAGACAACTGGCGAGTCGAAAGGTCGCCGGCTCCACGAGGCAACATTTCTGCCAAAATTGCGGCGGTGCCAAATTTTCCCTGTTGGTCTCGACATGCTCCCGCAGGAGACATCAACGTTGCCGCCGCAGATTGGACTCCTGTCATCGTTTGCACGACAACTCGCAGGCCGTTGGGAAGAGTGAGGGATTCAAATTGCTGATCGGTCATTGTGATATGGTGAATCTGGCAAGGTCAGAGGGGGCAATGTAGGACGGGATTGCAACGAAGCGACGCTCGGATGTCTAGTCATCCTTCAGATTGCTGCTGGGATTGGAATTTTATTGGGCCACGCGAGAACCCTCATTCTTGGAATGAGATTGTCACGCGACCGATTTCATCGGCGCCAAATACAAGTTTCATCGGCGCCAAACATAAGAGCACAACGCGCCTGTTTATCTGATTCCCGTTGTTGATTGACTGCTGGTCGAATGCTTTTGAGGCTTTAAAACACGAAACACGATCGTTCCGGTCACAACTGTCACCAAGGTGCCCAAGAATTTTGCTGGGTTTCCGTAGCCCGATAAAGCGACAATCACGATGGTTGCGATGAAGTAAATCCAAGTGGCCAAACCAACCAAGACACTGGTTTTTGCAAAGAGATTCCCATCGGTATCTCGGCGACAAAACAGCAGTGTGGCGACCGTGCCCGCGCTGCACAGCGAAAGAGTCATACTGAGATACGTCAGCAGGTCTTGCAGTTCGGCAATCAACGCCACCACAATCATGGCCATTCCTTGAAGCACAAGAGCGAAGCGAAAGTGTGTTCCCGTAGAAACCACAGCAGCGGGAAACACGCCATCTTGAGCCATCTTTCGGTAAACTCGAGGCCCCATCATAAGCATGGACGAAACGCTGGACGCCAGCCCCAAGCAGATTGCGATTTTGAGTAACCCTGGCAGAACATCTGAATGGAATTCTTGAACGCACAGGACGGCGATATTCGGTTTTCCGGTGGTGACGGCGGGATCCGCTGCGTACAAAAAAATGATGTTCAGAAGCAGGTACAACACCGTGACAATCACCGTCCCAAAGATCATGGATCGGCGAATGCCAGACACGCCTGTGGCAGATTCTTCAGCCACATAGATGGCAGAATTGAATCCGGTAAAGCTAAAGGAAATCCACATCGTGCTGGTTGCAAAAACCAACCAAGAAAATTGATGAACGGTTGATGCGGGGGAACTGACCTGCTCATGACTGATAGACAGATCTTGCAGCGTTGGAATTTGAACATCACTTGTTTGGTGATTGACAAACCATTCCGGCCACAGCCAAAACACCCAGCCAATCAAAACGGCGATTGCGGTCAACTTAACGACGACGACCATGTTTTGGCTGATTGATCCGACGCGAATTCCGATTGCATGAAAGATCGTCAATAAGACAATCAGTCCGACAGCCAGAGAACCGGGGGGCATCCATCCAAACAGCAGCTGGTCTTGCAACGCATAAATTTCAAACGTTTTTGCAGCCAATGCGGCAGCTCCGGTGAATCCCGCGAGGGCGCTCACCCAGCCTGCCAAAAAACCAGCGAATGGGTGCACGAACCGAGTCAAATAAAGGTACTCACCACCGCTTTCCAGAATTCGATTTGCGAGTTCGCCGTAGCTGATCGCACCGCAAACTGCGATGAAGCCAGCGACGCACCACGCCAGCAGCACCAGTTGAGGAGACTGCAGGTCGGCTAAAGCGTAGCCGGTGGTGCTGTAGATGCCGGACCCGATCATTCCCGCCACAACCAAGGCGGTCAGAGAAATGAAAGACAGGTGTGGCTTCTGTAAAGGCTTAAGCTTCTGGGGTGTGGCAGATTCACTGGTGTCCATGGCGACATCGTAAAGTATTTCCCGGTCGCTCACATGGACTGGAAGACGAATCTCTGAGGTTTCGACTTTGCTGTGGTTGCAATGACATGCTGACCAGCAGATCAAGGAACCAGCGGAATTATAACGAGATGGTGCAAAGTCGCGTGGTCAGATAAGATTCATCTCGATAAAATCAAACGCTGACCGAACCTGCTGTAGATAACTGTGATCGATCGAACTTTGTGGAGCCTGAGTGGTGAATTTCTTGAATTACGTGAACTCACTTTGCCTGTGTGCCCTTGCCCTAGGCACAACCATGACACAATCTGCGGAAGCGATCCCGCAAACCGTGAATTCGGGGAAAAATCCCGCGAAAACAGTGGTCCCTCAAGCTGCGACAGCTGTTTCTCAAGCGGT
>CAYTUE010000123.1:0-11648 GCA_964441085.1 uncultured Planctomycetaceae bacterium | reverse complement strand
ACTTCACACTGGCTTTGGAGGCGCCGGATAACAATACGATGCACACGGAGCCGCGAGCCGCGCGGGTTTCAATGTTGAGCGAGTTCGCCGCGGCCCGGTGAACGGGGGCGTTATGCAGTGAGCGATGTGCCACAAGAGTCCACCAACCCACTCCAACTGCGTGTCCAAAGGTCATATCTGATCGACGGCGTCGTTTGTGCGATCGGATTTGCAGCGATCGGCACATGGTCGGTTGTCGTCGCTGCATGGAACATTGACGGCTCGTTCCCACATCCAATCCCGACGGCTTGGCTTTTCGGCATGTTTTGGGGCGCAATGTTCTTTCTTAGTCTGTACATCATTGCCGCAAGTCATCGTGGAAAGCTCACAGTCACCTCAAAGTCCATCATCCAACAAGGTGCGTTTCGCAGTCGCACAACAGCGATCTCAGACGTCATTTCTTTAAATTGGTGTGGTTGGCCGGTCGGTGGCGGCATCGTAATTCGAGACCCCCGTTCACGGATTACGATTCACTTAGACAATTTTGTTGCGAAGGAACGCGAAGAGTTGATTTCGCGTCTGCGAGATCTAATCCCCGAAGAGTGTCAGGCCAACTGGAATGTTTTCATCCGTACGCACCAGGCTATTCCGACTCAAC
Source organism: uncultured Planctomycetaceae bacterium (assembly GCA_964441085.1). GTDB lineage: Bacteria > Planctomycetota > Planctomycetia > Planctomycetales > Planctomycetaceae > Fuerstiella. Next base: position 11,011 of record CAYTUE010000123.1, on the reverse strand, counting down.
CGCAAAAGTCTCGGTCGTTTGGCATGCTCTGTATGGTGTTGTTCTTCACCGCAGCAGCTGTCGCTGTATACTGTTGGCACATTCGATTCGGTCTTCCTTTCCTTGCGGTCGGTATCGCGTGTGGCCTTGCGGGCCTCTGGTACGCATTCCGCATCATCAGGTTCGCACCCGACGATTCAGAATCAACTGCATAACAAAGCCGTGAACCGGAACACTCATTCACTTGCGCAGCAAATCAATACGTCGGAAATGGCTTGAGAGAGTCCCTGAACTTCAGGGCTTAGAAAAATGCCCGATCTCTCACTGCGAGTTACGGGAACTCTTTGAATTCTTGAATCGCCCAAACTCCGCAGAGTGTAGGCACCGACTTTATGAAACTCACAGTTTTTTTGGAGAGTCGCAACCTAGAAAGAGAGGGCATGCTTGAATGGCTTCGGTGAGAAGCGGTGTCGTAAAAATCTTGTGCACCGTGGCACCGTGGCATCTTGCGCACCGTGGCAACGATATGCCCCTCCCTTCGAAACTGCCTTCCCTTTCTCGTTCTTTCAGACGGCAGAGCCTGCTTCTTGCATTCCATTGTGAATCTGTCAAATTGTGTCGTGACATCTGATTACTTGGACATGACGGAGCCCTCTTTGAGAAGGATGTCACATATTGAGTTTCCTGAAAATTCCATTTTGAAACAGGGCTCAGTTTGTCCCGCTCGTTTGGTTTGTGAACTTTGCCCTGCCACACGATTCAGTAAACCACAATCGTTTCCTTCCAATTTTCTTCCCGGCGACAAATACGATGGCTCGATGTGATCAAGGATACCTTTGTGACGTTTGCGATGAGGAAGTGGAACACATTTGGCAGAGTGATTTGTATCTGAGATTCGTGACGGGGCAAATTTCATCGCAAGACCTTTTGTCCAGCCCCGAACGGCACTTGCTGTGTAATCCAGTCGTCGCTCAATTTATCGTCAATGACGAGTTTCCTGAAATTCACGTGGAAGGCCCGTTCAGTAAAACAGAATTGGATCCTGAACAGGTTCGCCAGCAGGAAGATCTCATGAGTCGAGGGTGGTTGCGATTGATGGAACTGCAGAAGATTGCAAAAACACTGCCCGTTCACATGTACCCCTTGCCAGAAGTGATCGCAAAAAATTCTAAAACAGAGAAGTAAGGACACAGGTTGGTGGAGCGTCCAGCCGCCAAGGATTTCGTCTGTCTGCCTTTTTTCTGCCGGGTTGCTTACTGTGCTGTGAGAGATTTTGAGAGCCGATTCTTAGCAAGAAAAAACAGGCAAACTTTGTGTGACACCGTGCTGAAATGCTATTGTCTGTTTGATTTCTCTGAAGCAAAAACGCCAACCCAAATGCAGGCCACTTAGCGTCAAAAACCAACACGTCGATGCTGCTGGTCGTTCACGGCTTTCAACAGCAAACACGATATCACTCATCTCTCCTTATTTTTTCATCAACGTATCAGCGGATCTTATCTCATGGCCTATGTGAATCCCGTTCCGGAATCAGAAGCTGTCGACAAAGCGGCTCAAGCCTACTCTCGCATTAAAGAAGTCTTCGAACTGGATGCTGTCCCAGAAGTCTTTCAATACATGGGAAACGTGCCTGCTTTCGTCCATGATTTCTTCATGAACTTTCGCAAGTTTGTGATGACGGCTGGCAAGCTGGACGAAAAATCGAAGCTGCTGATTGCCATTGCTGTTGCGGGTAAGGAAGGCAGTCAAGCATGGCTGGAAAGCCTGACTGAACATGCCGAAGCGAAAGGCGTCAGCAAAACGGAAATCACAGAAACGTTGGCGATGGGAGCAACAAATTCCATGTACAACGTGCTGTTTAAGTTTCGAGATATTGCGGGAGTCGACGCTTTTGAAGGGATGCCTGTAGGGCTGCGAGCCCACACCTTTCAAAGCACGTCACTCAGTCCCGAAACAGTGGAACTGATTAACCTGACCCTCAGCGACCTGAACGCATGCAAGCCATGCACAGCGGCACACGTGGCAAAAGCTCGTAAAATCGGAGTCGACGACGAGGCGATTTATGAGGCCGTCCAATGTGCGGCCACCATGATTGCGGGAACTCAATTTTTGAGATCCATTGGTGTCGTGTAGTTCTGTCTACAGTTGTTGGTCGGCAACATACTCTGCCCATAAAAAAGGCGATCAAAACCAAACTTGTTTGATCGCCTGTGAGAATGATTCCGTTGCCGACAACGACTTGCTATTCCGGCTTGTCACGGAATAACCAGACAGGAGTTCCTTTGGGATCAGCCACATGGGGCGTTTTGCCCAAATCGAAGTCAGACGGTTTTCGATTCAGCTTCCGATAGTGATCTTTGTCGCGAATAAAGCCAAAGAAGCTGGGGTAGTAGGCATCCACGTAATCCACGTTTGCTTTTTTCGGAACGTCCAAGCCCGTTAAATAGCAACTGGCATTCACAACCATTCGGCGAAGATCTTCGTTGACGAAATCAACAGCAGCGCCGGTTGTCGTACAAAATGTCTTGCCTGTTGTTTGGCCATCTGGACTGGTCCAAGAATGAATCCATGCCAGCGGCTGCATGGGTTCATTGATTTTGCCATCAAGCACTTTGGAATCGGGAGCCAGCGTTTCAGTAACAGCTCCCTTTAACAACACTCTGTCCGCTTCGGTCAGGTGAATCACGGTATAGACATCGCTGGGAGCAAATACGTCACTGACGGAATTCAAAATGGGGTGATCCGCTTGGTCTTCGTTAATGACTCCTCGAGCCCCCTGAACTTTGTGCCTGCCATGATGCTTGACCCAGCCTTCTCCCATAATTTTCCGACCGAATGCTTGGTAAGGGATACGACCGAATGCTCCCTTGCCTTTAAACGCATGAGTTGAAGTGCGCAGTCCGATGACTGGCTTGCCTGCATTCAGGTAGGCTGTGATTTCAGCAGCTTCTGTTTCCGCTGGCTGGCGAAACCTGAGCGACACAATCATCAAGTCAGCCGATTTCAGTACATCCAGTCCAGATAGGCCCTGCTGATTATTGGGGTCAATATAGTAGGCTTCGCCGTCTGCACTTAAACTAAACACGACTGTACACTTGAACCCATGCCGTTGGCTCAAAATTTTGCCCAGCATCGGCAATGCTTCTTCAGATCGATATTCTTCGTCTCCAGCCAACAACACCACGTGCTTTCCATTGGCCTGATCAGCGGGAGGAGTGAATGTTAACGATTCCGCAAACACGGCTGGCGAAGAGACGACCAGTACCAAAAGAGTTGTCAGAGTATGTTTCACGAATAGTCCTTGATTGATCTGGAAAGAAGAATTGGCTGGAAATGTTGTGCTGGAATTTGAGTGGAAAGCAGGTCGTACGGAACAGCCCAAATCACTCGCTTCGCAAGGCACGAATGATGATCCTAACCTGCGATCAATGCCGATCGCAAACACGAAACCTGTGTTCTGGTAGTCGCCACCAGCGTTATTGCGTTGCGGCAATCAGCACGGCATGAGGACAGCGGCGAATGAAGTCTCGAATTTCTCCCAAGGAATCATGGTCTCCTCGTTGTGCTCCGAGCACCATCACGGCGGGGTGAGAAACCGGGTCTTGTGGAGTCACGGATGTTGCGTCTTCTTCGTTGTGAATCATGAGTTCATAGTCAAACCCGGCTGCATCTGCCGTGTGCTGTAACGACGCATGCAGACGTCCATATTGTCGAGCCAACGCGTGTTCGAGATCTTCGTAAGTGACAACCTTTGATGGATCAATCGCATGCATGGCCTGTCGAAAGTTGTGATAGAAACTGACTTCCACCAGCAGCAGCAGTTCCAGCTTACCATTGGGTTGAACGAGCCCAGCAGCAAACGCGGCCGCCAATTCAGCGGCCGCATTTTCACCTGTTAAAATCAGGCGAACGTGAGCCGTTGGATCCACGTCAACAATGTCTGGCCGTCGAATTGTAATGAACGGGATTTCACAGCGAGCAGCTAACAAGTCGATCACTGTGCCCGTGCTGTCTTCTCCCATTTCTTCGAAGTCGCGACCAAACGGACACGGAACAATCAGCAAGTCTGCCGCCGATTCAGTCACGATTTGCAAAATCTGATTTGCTGTGTCGTTTTCCTTCGACACGTTTGTGGCCGTTTCGGTTGCATTCGCTTCTTTCAATGCACTTCGATGATCTGATGCTAACGTGGAACAATCAGCGGTCGGCACAAAGGCCCATGTCAGCTGGCAATCAAGCCGAGACTTCATGCGAATCGCGAGACTGACGGCAGCGGCGTCTTGAGTAGAACCATCCAGAACAAGCAGGACATGGCTTGGGCGTTTTAGCGGAATTGATTGAGTGACTCCCACGTCAGCTCGTTCAAACAAATCCATCGACTTTTGTAAATCGGAATCGACTTGGCTTTGAGTTGGTTCGTTCATGGTTTGGTTTCTTTTCGCAGGATGTGCAACTGGCAGGATCGACAACGAACAGGTGTGGGCAAATTGTGGGCACGTTGACTGCAGCCAACGTTGAACTAACGACGTTGACTGCAGCCAACGTTGAACTAACGACGTTGGTTGTAGACAACGGTGAACTAACTACGTTGGTTGCAACCAACGGTGAACTAACAATGTGTGAAAACAACTTGGCTAGCTGTGATAACAACTTGGCTAGCCAGGAATCGCAGGAATCCAATCCAGCGAATACAAAGTGAGTAGGTAACAGATGGCTCCGAATACCTGAACCAACATGATGGTTCCGCCAAGCTTCAAAAATTCGCCCCAGCCGACCACTTGATTCATTTCTTTCTTCAATGTGTACAAGGCGATGACGCACGAAATGGAACCGATGGGTGTTCCATTGCCTCCGAGGTTGCAGCCTAGCACAACGGCCCACCACAGTGGTTCAACGGCCGACGGGCCCTCACCAATTTGACTCACAACAGGGATCAGTGTGGCGGCGACAGGAATGTTGTCCACGATCGCCGATGCGGTCGCCGAAAAGACGGTGAGCAACGGAACCAACGCGTAAACTTTTCCTTGAGAAACAGCAACCACTTGTTCGGCCAGCCAGTTCAGCGACCCTGTTGCCTTCACGCAGCCAATGATGACGAACAGACCCAGAAAAAACAGAATCACGGTCCAGTTCACTTTCGAGATCGCTTCTTCCACCGTCTTCCCCGCAAATAACAAGGCGGCCGTGCCACCCGCCATTGCAATAAAATCCATGCCGACTCCCAAGGGTTGAGCGGCTGCAAAGCCGATCACTGTCAGCACCAAAATGATCGCGCTGCGAACAAGGACTGCTTTGCTTTCCACCAAGGCCCAAGGATCAAACTGTTCGATTCGCTCACTTAACGCGGCTTTGGTTTCGTCCGATTGACGCCATTCTAAGTCGTTACGAAAAAAGAATCTCATGATGCCCAACGCGATCAAAAAACTGACCAGCGCATAAGGAGCAGAAATCAGCAGAAATTGGACATAGGGAATGCCAGCTTGAGTTCCAATCATGATATTGGGAAGGCCACTGGCGAACGTCACAATGGCTCCGCTGTTTGCGCCGATGGCAACTGACAGCAGGAAAGGCTTGGCGGGATAGTTCAGTGCTCGACAAATCACCAAGACCAGTGAGCTTAAAATCAGCATCGCTGGAACAATGGTCAAAATGGCAACCAAGGCAAAAGACAAAGCACAGATCGCAAAGTACAACGCAGAGGCTTGCCCCTTGGTCCCTTTCACAATTTGGATGCTGAGGAAGTGGAACAGCCCGCTTTTCCCAGTGACATCAACTAAAATTCCTGTTCCGATGATCACTCCAAAGATGTTTAAATCGTGAGACAGAATTTCATAAACTGCGTCGTACCGCGGCAACACACCTAAAGCCAGTGCCAAGGTCATCAAGACGACGGCTCCAGTGAGTGCGGCGACCGTTTTGTGAAATCGTTCCACGGCCACACCGACGTACGTCAGTAACATGCCCAGTGCAAACAGGATCATCACCCACGCCGAAGCTGCTGCTGGAGGAGGAGGAGCGCCTTCGCCGCTGGTTGCAATCAATAAAAAACTGGATAACACGTTCACATTCCGTTGCTAAAATTAAGCGATGTTCCAAGAAACCGCAGAATGAACGGGGAATCCCAATTCAGTCGTTTGGCGGGCACGCGAGATGATAAAAAATCCGCCCACACAATGAATTGATTTGATTGTGTGTGAACGGAAGTATGCAGCACCAGCACGAAAGTCGCAAATCAGTTGCTGACAACGGCCGTCAGAGAGCCACTTCTGATCAACCAAACCGGAAACCACAGGAGTTCTGCTCCACTTAGTGATTTCAAACACGCGACTGAAAAATCTTCTTTGCACAGACATTCATCAGGTGATTTAAAAAAAGAAAATCTGACTGCGATGTTGCTAGTATGCGGCCCTCGATTCCACATTGAATTTTCTGAAAGGCAATCACCATGTTTACCTCCCAGCGACCTCTGAACGCATTTCTACGCTCAAGCATTCACACTTTGATGAAAGACATTCCAGCGGAACGGATCAACGAACGTGCGCCAGGCAATGGCCATCCTCCTCTTTGGATCTTGGGGCACCTTGCGATCTGTGCTGAATTTGGAGAAGCACTGTTGGGCAAAGAAATGGAACACCCAGAATGGGTTGCCGTATTTGGGCCAGGTTCATCAGACGAAGTTCAGAATCCCGAATCATATTCTCTTAAAGAGATCATGGACGTGATTGATCAAGGTTATCCAAGATTAATGGACTTGCTCGATGAAACTTCAGCCGATGCTCTGAACGCAAATCATGAAGTGGAATTGCTGAAAGGCAGTGAACTGGTCAGCGTTGGTGATCTTCAGACTCACCTCCTGACGTCACATATTGCCTTCCATGCGGCTCAACTGTCGGGTTGGCGTCGAGCGGCCGGTTTTGGACCTCTGTTCTAAACGAGCCACCCGTTCCCTTGAGCTCAATTTGTAATCGGAAGGAAAAACGAGAAATCACTGGCGAATGAACGCCCCCTAGGGACTTAGGTTTCATAAAAATCCCCTTGAAGGCCGTGGCTGTTTCTTTCATCTTGCGTCACAGCAGGTAAAGTGGGGTGGATAAGGCGAGTTATTTTGCCCACCTGTGTTCGCTAGACTTCAAGTGGGCAACGGGGAAAGAGTTCACCCGAGGGGCGAACTTCCGTTTCTCACCTAGTTATCGACTGCCTTCCTTTTCGGAGCGTCTTTTCATGCGTCAGTGCCTGTCCTATTTCATTGTGATGTCTCTTTTGGTCGCAACAACTGGTTGTGGCCGGTCTCAAAGGGAACAGGAACTGCAGGCGGAAGTGGCAAAACAAGCCAAGGTAGAAGCTGAGCTTCGCGAAGCCGCCGCCAAAGAAACAGCTCAAGCAATCGCCCAAACAAAAATGAGCAATCAGCAGCTTGAAGACGCAAAAAATTTATTGGCCGACGCGACTGCTCTCAAGCAAACGGCATTAAACGAAACCCAGAACACTCAAGCACAACAGAAAGCTGCTCAGTTGGCTCAACAAGAAGCCAACCAACAATCGAAGGCAGCCGATGCCAAGATGGCTGATGCCAAGGCACTCAAGACTGAATCCAACAAACAGTTGGAAGCGGCCACAAAAAAGTTAAACGCAGCTAAGGCGGCTAAAGAAACGGCTCAGGAACAGCTGCAACAAGTGACTTTGAAAGAGCAGAACCTCGTCCGTTTGCGAGCGGCTGCAGAAGAATCCGAAACAGCCGCCAAACAGGCCAAGGCACAAGCGGAATCTGCCAACAAGCAAGCTCAAAAGCACCTGAGTCAGGTTCAGCAAAAGTTGGCAGTGATGGAAGAACAAGTCACCCAATCTTCCAAAGCAGAAGCTAGGGCCAGTCAAAAACGAGATCAAGCCAACGAAGCAAAGAAGCATGCAGAGCAACTGAAGTCAGATGCTGAAGCGATCTTAGCGGCATCCGATAAACAGAAAGCCGCCGCTTTGGCTGCCCTGAAAGAAGCAAAGAAGACTCAAGCCCAAGCCAAGCAAGAAAAGGAAGACGCTTTGGCAATGCAGGATGAGACGATTCGTAAGTCGAAAGAAATCACGGCACTGAAAGCGGAAACCGAAAAACTGAAGGCGGATGCTCAGGCTGCTCAAGCCGTCGCCGACCGAAACATCAAAGAAGCAAGCAAATTGCAACAGGAAGCCGTTGTGATGAAGTCTCGCAGCAAACAGTTGCAAGAAATCACAGACAAAAAAGCAGATGAAATCCTCGCCATGCTGAAGCAAGTTCAAGACATCAAGGCGGAATCAGCAGCTTCCAAAGTTGCGGCGGTCGAATCATTAAAGCAGGCGACAGAAGAAAAACTGACGGCTAAAAGATTGAAAAGCCAAGCCGATGCGGTCAACAAAGATTCTCACAAAGCTCAGGCAGAGGCTGCTGCCATTGTGCAGGAAGCGAAAGACCGTCAAGCAAAAGTTGACCAAGATCTTCAAAAACTGAAACAGGAACTTGCTGCTGCGAAAACCACTATTGCGGAATCAAAAAAGGCAAAGCAAGAAGCTGACCAAGCGGTTCAAGAACTAACAGCCGCACAAGAAAAATTGATTCAAACAGAACGTCGCATCAAAGAAGACAAAGCGGCGATTGTGCAGATGAAAGACGAGATCAAAGCCTTGAATGATTCTTTGGTTGCAGAAAGAACGGCAGCGGAAGAAGAACTGAAAGCAGTTCAGTCGGCTCAGTCAGCGATGGATGCTCGAATGGCAGCCTTCAGCAAAGCTCAACAAGCCAGCCAAGTGGCAAAGGCCGAAGCTGCCAAAGAACGAGCACGCAGCAACGAACGTCGACTGCTGGCAAATTCCACACTTCAGCAAGCAATGAAAGCCAAAGAGGCGGCTGACGCAGCCAAGGTTGATGCAGAAAGAATGATGGAAAAAGCCAGCGCGGCGGCTTCAGATTCCGCCATTGCTCAGGCAGCAGCAGAAAAAGCCAAGGTGGCAGCGATGGCCGAAAAAGAAGTGGCCATTCAAGAACGTGAAGCATCAATGCAAGCCATCGCCGCCCTAGAAACTGCTCAACAAATGCTTGAAAAATCGGGAAGTGCGGCTGCGAAAAATCGTCAAGAAGCGAAAGCAGAACGTGACGAAATTGGTGCTCTACTCATCAGTGTTCAAAAGGCGCGAACGGAAGAAAACGAAGCCCGTATGGCCGCTCAGAAAGCACAACAAATGGCGGCAGAACAGATTCGCACGGCAGCGGCCACCAAAAAGGCGGCTGAAGAACAACTGGCAACAGCGGATGCAACGATTGATAAATTGAATCGTCAGCAGGCATTAATCGATTCGCAGAAAACTGCAATGGATGAACAGCGAGCAATGATCGCCACTTTGAAAAATCAAGCAGAAGCGGCCCAAGCGAAAGCTCGCAAGGAACAAGCGGTTGCCGCTGAAGCAAAAAAAGCATCCGATGCGGCTCGCGTGTCTGCGAATCAAGCGGCTTCAGCCGCCGCAGAAGAAAAAGCGGCGGCGAAGAGTGCGATGGAAGCATTGCTGAAAATTCAGAAAGCCATGCAATCTCGCGAATCTGCAGAAAACGACGGCCGCAGCGCAGCCGCTCGACGGTTAAAGGCAGAACAAGGCAAGGTGACCAACCCTGCCAAATCACAAAATCCAATTCGTGACGAAAAGAAACCGACGAAGAAGACGAAACCAACAAGTGACGCAAAATAGTTTGCCGTATTGAAATGGACAGTACAAAACGTCACAGGCGCTCGATGACAGTCGCTCGATCACAGCTTTGAAATTACGACGACTGTCCTTCGATTCGACTTTGCACAACGCCATCAGCCAATCGGTTCTCGATCAAATCACCGTCATTGAGTTCACTGACCGAATGAACGGTTCGGCCGTCTCGGATGGTTAAGCTGTACCCTCGAGACAGCACTTTCAGCGGACTTAAAGCATCCAAAGCTGCCGCCAGAGATTTCATCTTTTGCTGCTTGCGTTCCACCATTAACCGGATGGCTCGTTCTGCTCGATCTGCAAGGTCATCGCAGCGCTGACGATACTGATCAACGATCGTTTGAGGGCGTTGAAAAATCCTGCGATTTTGCACAGCGTTCAGACGAACCTGGTAATGTTGCAATCGCCCTTTTAATGCTCGATGAAGTCGATGTCCCATCGAATCCAAGCCTCGTTGAATTTCGGCAACCGACGGGACTGCTAATTCTCCCGCTTCGCTTGGAGTCAACGCGCGACGATCGGCCACTAAATCGGAAATCGAAACGTCGATTTCATGTCCCACTGCGCTAATCACGGGAACCGGACACGCCGCAATGGCTCTGGCGACGACTTCTTCGTTAAATGCCCAAAGGTCTTCGAGACTTCCGCCTCCTCGTCCCGTAATCACCACGTCGACATCCGAAAGCTGCTTCACAAAGTTGATCGCTTTGGCAATGCGAGGAGCCACGCCGATGCCCTGTACGGGAACGGGCAACACAAGAATATCCACGGATGGCCAGCGGCGAACCATCACTTGAATCATATCTTTCACGGCGGCAGACGTTGGGCTGGTGATCAATGCAATTCGTCTAGGAAACTTTGGTAATGGGCGTTTTCTAGCAGCACGAAACAAGCCTTCTGCTTCCAGTTTGTCTTTCAACTGACGGAAGGCCAATTCCAGTTCGCCGATCCCGTCTGGACGCAGGTCGTTGATCACAAACTGACAACTGCCTCGAACCACGTAAACCTGAAGGCCGCCAGTTGCCAAGACCTTCATGCCGTCTTTCGGGCGAAACTTCAGACGTTCCGCCGTTCCTCGCCAAATCACGGCGGCGATTTCAGCATGCTCGTCTTTCAGTGTCAGATAGTAGTGCCCAGCAGCCGACTGCTTGCAGTTGGAAATTTCTGCCTGAACGCAGGCAGGCGGCAACGCAGTTTCAACAACTTCTTTGAAGGTGCTGACAAGTTCTGTCACCGAAATGGTGGGAAGTTCGTTCATGCGGCAGATCTTGGCGATTCAAACGTTGTTCGACAACAGTCAGGCCAAGAAGTCTAG
>CAYTUE010000122.1:9307-11727 GCA_964441085.1 uncultured Planctomycetaceae bacterium | reverse complement strand
TAGAATTCCGTTGCGAAGCTGATAGCGGAAGATGCCTTCATCTTCGGCAGCGATGTAAACTGCTTGGAAAGTTGGATCTGCAACAATCCCTTCGATTGGACATCCTGTCTGGCTGATTTGCCAAGGTTGTCCCTTGTTGTCGTGACGGATTCCGGTGATCTGGTGATGTCCCGTGCCGTCTTTGTTGAACTGCAGTTCGATTTGGGCCACTCGTCCGAGCTTGTCGCTGATCATGGCCGACCAAACTTTTGTTTGCGAACCTTCAACCATCGCGATTCCGTAGGGAGCATCATCGTCTGACGCAAAGCCTGTTCCAATTGCAATTCTTCCCACGTGTTCCAAGTGACTGAAACGTCCGACTGACGTTCTGACACGAAACACATCCAGTGCACGGTCTGTGCGGTTGGACGCACAAACTAAGTCCCAAGTTTCATTGCCAACTGGGAAGCCAGCAACACTGTCGACATTGTTGAGTTTCTTGCCGGGAGCAAACCAGTTTGAGCCTGCGACCCATTTTGATGTTTCTTGCAGTGGGCTGCCATCTAAGTCGAATAAGTACAGGCCACCGTGAACTTCATCGCTTTTGTTAATTCCGATGATCACGCTTTGAACCGGGTGAATTCGATCGACCCAGACGCACACGTCATCAGCCACGTCTTCTGTTCCCTGCATGGGCGATGTGACGGCAACTGGAGTCACTGTTGGCAAATCAGTGGCCCGTCCGATTGATGGGACAGTGCCTATTACCAAGATAGTGATTAACAAAGCAGATGGAGAACGCATGTGACTTAGCTTAAGCTTGTTTTTGAACAGGTATTTGATTGCAGAGCTTCGGCAATCAATGAAATTCGATTCGGCTGCCACCATACGCTGCGTGCGTTGTCTGTCCGACGCTGTTTCGGTGATCCTCATGAACTCTTAACAATCCCGTATTGTGACTTACCAAAAGGCTGATTCGCAGATGTCTGACAATCCGTTGAACACGTCGTCACTCGTGGAAAACGCGAGTGAAAAGTGACGAGTTCCGAAACACTTCAGCGTGAAATTTGGAGTCTTGGGATAACGGACTCTTGAGATTTGCGGTTGAGGGTGTCTTGAGTCACTTTTTGATCTCAGTAAAATGAACGGCTTTCTCTATCAATTTTGAGCGGCTTGGTCATCACGAGTCTGTCAATCACCAAGCAACCGCGATTATGCGGAAGCAAATGCCACCAATTGTGGGCCAGTAGAAATTGTATGAAACGGGTTGATATTGTGTATTTCGAAGCTTCGTCTGGCCATAAGTCGGCTGCGGAGGCGCTTCGAGTCGGACTGCAGGAAAAGTCTCCTGATTGGAATGTTCGCTGTGTTGATCTTGGTGAGATTCTGAAACACCAAACAAAGCTGTTGGACTGGATCTACACGGGAGGAATTCAATTTTTCAATGCGTGTATGAAACGAGAACGATATTTTTGCTTTTCCATAAGTATCAAGCTGTGGATTGTGTTTGCGAAATTGATTACTCGGTTTCGCTGTTTTCGTTTTCTGTTGAAATGGACATCCCAGTTTTGGGCCGACTGCCCTGCTGATGTCGTTATTTCAGTGACACCGATGAAACATTCCATCGTTTACGAAGCGGCGAGGTGTGTTAATCCGCAGGTTCACTGTATTACCATTCCGGTTGATTACAGCGAGATGGTTTCGGGCTACTGGTTTCAGCCTCGAATCAGTCAGCAGTATTTGTTGGGGTGTGACGGGCTGAAAGCCGAAGCCGTTGCCAGCAAAGTCTTGGCGGACGAAGTCAGTGAACTCAGTGGAATGGTGATTGACCCTCGTTTTTATTCAGACACGTTTCCTGATCGCGATCAGTTTCTGGTTGGACTTGGTTTGAATCCGGAACTGCCCACGGGAATCATCTCATTTGGCGGCCAGGGCACAGTAAATGTTCTGCGTTGTGCAAAGCGTCTGGCCAAACAGAATGTTCCTGTGAACCTGATTTGTCTTTGTGGACGCAATGCAAAACTGCATGCTGCCGTAAAGGCTCTTGAGACTCCGTTTCCTCTTGCTGCCTTGGAATTCACTGAAGAACCTCCTGTGCATGCTCATCAGGTTGCCGATTTTCTGATTGGAAAACCAGGCACGATGACTTTAAATGAAGCGTTAATTACTCGAACAGCCTTCGTGTTCATCAAAAGCCAAGGGTTGAGTATTGTTCAAGCAGCGAACGAAGACTGGGTGTTAAAAAACGGCATTGGTGTTGGGTGTGAGTCACCGGACGTTGTCGATCAAGCGGTTCAGAGTGTGCTTGATGATTCTGAAATTTTAGAGCGGATTGAACGAGCTCAACACCGAGGCATCTTTGACGCCGTTGAACGCATCACCACCTTGGTGTCTCGCCCATTGTGACATGTATGACACCAGAAAACTGCTCTCGGATGCAC
>CAYTUE010000122.1:5708-9207 GCA_964441085.1 uncultured Planctomycetaceae bacterium | reverse complement strand
CGTTTGGCGCGGTATCGACGGTCGTGGCTAGTTCGTGGGTAGCAGGCGGAGTAGTTCACTTACGACGGCTTCTGCCAACATTTCGTTACCTCGTTGATTGTAGTGGCAGAACGGATCAGAATAGATGGTGTCCGTTTCGTTTTGAAATAGCATGGTTTGATCACTGAATTCCACACCAAAACTCTTTAACCAGTCGACTTCAGTCAGTAATTGCGGATAGAGTTCTGCGATGGCTATTCCAAGATCTTGTTGTGGATCATAGGCTGTTTCTTGTTCGTGCTTGGAAAGTACTTTCGAATTTGTGACGTATTGATTGGGCTGCAACACGTGAAGGTAAATGGTGTTCGTTGCGTGGCACAGGTGTTGCAGTTGAACAGATGATCGCTTCCAGAGATTGATCACGGCAGATTTTAAAGCTGGGTCTGACGGATCAGTTGCTGGAGGGCCATGATTCACAAAACTATGCTTTCGGTTTCTACTCACTTCCATTCCAAGTTCTGTGATTTCAGCCCTTCGTGACTGGTCGATCGCCAGCCAGATCAAGTTGCGCAATGGTGACCACCGAAATTTAGAATGCAGCAGACTTTGAGCCGATTGTTGTCGACTGCCTCGCAGTTGCAGTAGTTTGGCGGCGGTAGCGTAGCTGGCTGGGTTTAATGCTGAGACCGTGCGAGCCGACCACGCGCGAGGGTAGGCAATGGATGTTTCCGAGTATGCGTTTTCAATCAAGGCCAACGCGACTTCGTTGTAGCCATCGATGTTAATAATTGCGTCAAATTCTCCTCCCATCACTTGGATGTAATTGAGTGCCATGACCTGTTGTGGCTGCTTGTATCCAGGTGTTGCAAGACGCACGATGATGATTTCTCGCCCTTGAATTGCAGGGTGAGACTTTAATTGTGCCTTGATGATTTCTGAACCCGCCACAGAAGTGTGCCACGCCACGGAACCGCCTAAAATACCGACGATAAAACGGTCGGGTGATCTTTGCTGAATGGATTCGTTTGGGTCTTTAAAGCCAAGAGAATTTACTGGAATTGATTTCCCGAACAGACTTTCTGGTTGTGTGACTTGGGGATTATGTACCCAACCGAGATACGGATGAATGGCTTCACTGTTACCTTTGGCAGCAGCGCCTCTCGCAAGACTTTCAAGATGGATGTCGTATTGTGCAGGGGCCGTCAGGTATAAGCCGAGCATGGCCAAAAGTTCCGCCAGAGAATAGATTCCGATCACAACAATCGAGGCAAATAAAGCTCGTTTTTTTCGTGACAAAGGTTGGCGTTCAGACGACTTTGCGGACATGTGGGGCTTTCGTTGTGTTTGTCAGTGACCACCAATGTTTACGCAGAGACCGCATGCTCTGCGACGTTGTTCCACTTATTTTATGCGAACACATTACGTATTGAAGATGAGTTGGCGTAGCGTTGGTGTGGGTGTGCCTTAATCGTTACTTTAGCATGCATTGCTGTCGGAAGTCTAGGGGCTGACACTTGATGGGCAGAACTGTGTTGCAGCATGAAGCCGTTCTTGTAGAGACGACGTTTATGTTGTTTGCGTTCTTTGGAGCTTAGCCGAGAGAACTGGAGTTGGCTGTCGTTCACAAATGTGATGTGTCATCATTGCGTGAGATGAACGCTTGTGGCCAGAGAGAATGCAGTTGTCGAACGTGGTCAGCTTTGGTCTGACTTGTTGAACGTGTTCAACTCTGATCTGACTTATTGAACGTGTTCAACTCTGATCTAGCTTGTTGTGCGATGTGCTAGAGACTGGTGTGAAGTGGGATCACGGTTCCATCGTTGACCATGATGTTGCCGACATATCGGTGGCCGATGCGGAAACACAGAATCACTGTGTTGCGGCCGTTTTGAATGGTAATCGGAACTGTGACCGGAGCTTTGTTGATGTGCTGCTGTGAGTGGAGATCGCTTTGGCTGACGGCAGCGTTTAGCTGGACGTTGTGCTGACCAACAGGAAGTACGGTATTGACCACTTCGATTCGGCCGGGCAGCAGTGCCACGTGTCGAGTGTCAGCCTTTTCAAGTGATTCCCAGAGGACGCCTGTGAGGTTGAGTAACGTGTCCACTTCGCTTCCACCCTGCACCGATATTTGATCTTTGGCTGTGTAGATGGCTGCCTTCTTTACGATTCGCCTAACCACAGCCGATGCGAGCTGCTGGTTTCGATCGGCTTCATAAGAATCCCACGCTGCATGATTGAGGTCGATGAGCGGCTGGCTGTGAAGCACTGGTGTTTGGTTGGCAATTTGCACCGCTGTGACAAATGGGTTCAGGCACTGTGGATTGGCAGGCTTGGCAATTTTGACTGGAGCAATCGTAGGTGGAAGTGAGTGCTTTCCTGTTTTGCTGAGAATTTGATCGGCAAGCAACAGCGAGACCGAAGTTGGCTGTGCTTTTTCAGGAACCCAATCGGTGATTCGATCGGTAAACGTAATCACATGTAGGCTGCCATGTTGCTTTGGCGTCATCGTGCCAAATGCAGGTGGTGCTGATTGAGTTCGTTCAGTTGACCAAAAGTCAATTTGTTGAATGCTGTTTTGGGTAAGTTGGTGATCGAGAGGATTCTCCGAATGAACCAACGCGTGCAGGTATGCTGCTAAGGAATGTCCTGATTTTTGAGCGTCCGAATTGGGTTCTGGCGGAGACGTTTGTTGATGGCTAACCATTAACGTTGGGCTTGAGGTGAAGTCAGCGTCATGCCCTTGTTCGCTGGGATGATCGATCGAAATTCGCTGTTGGAAATCGGCTGTCACAACTTCCATCGCCTGACCAGCAAATGCGAACGTGTCGTGGCGATCAGAAACCATGCTGGACAGTGTCAGCAGGTTGCGAATCATTTCCTTTTCGAATTCTCGACCGCTGTACGCAATGGATCGGCTGTCCGAAAGAAGAGCGAGAGTTTGCTCTTTGATATCTTTCTGAGCCAGATAGTCCAGTTCTGCTTGAACCGCCTTCAGTTGTCGTTCGGTTTGTTTTGCGTGACCGGCCATCAGTTGTGCAATGGCTAAATCGGTCTGAAGAATTTCGGATTCTTCTGCCTGCTGTGCTTGGGCCTTTGTGAGGGCTTGAATGGCTTGGATCGGATCCCCAGAGTCAAAATGCGACAATGCGGTTTGATGAAGTGCGGTTGTGGTTTGGCAACCACTGATTAGGGCAATCAGCAGGAAACTCAACCCGTATGCAAGCCGTGTGCCAATGCGATGATCTGAAACGGTGCGATGATCTGAAACGGTGCGATGACCTGAAACGGTGTGCTGTTGATGAGGCTGGCGTTGAGCTGTTTGGTGCAGCCAAGATAGTTTGCAAATCGCTCGGCCGAACATCGGGCTGTTGGATTTGATAACCATTGTGAATCGCCAACTGTTTTGATTGAGTTGATGCTGAGGTGACCAGCCGCCTGTTCGCAATGACTATGTGATGGCAATATTTGATCTGGTTTGCTGTCATCACCGAGTGGGATTCTGGCGTGTTTGCGTGTT
>CAYTUE010000122.1:0-5608 GCA_964441085.1 uncultured Planctomycetaceae bacterium | reverse complement strand
GCGTGTTTGCGTGTTGAGTTATCTTCCGTACAGTTTGCGTTCGCCAAACTTAGATTTGTGATAGCCCTTGCGGAGTTCAGCAGATTCCTTGATTGATTCGCCTGAGTGGATGTCGAGCAGTTCCAATGTCAGCAGGTAATCACGCTGGTAGCTTTTGTTGCTGCGAGTTGTTCCGGACGTGATTTGGGCGAACAGGAGAAAGTCGAAAGGCTGGTCGACTCGTTCCAGCGCCGCTTGAAGTTGAGCTTGCCGAGCAGGCAAGACCAGTGACGCAGGGTCACAGCGGCATTCTCCCATGGCAGCTTCGACGTATCGTCGGCTGATCATGCGAAACAGCTTCGACTGTCCGACTTCGGAATCGATGAGTTCGTAAATCTGTTCTCGAAAATCGCCGATGGCTTCTGCACTTTTGTTTTCGATGCCAACAAAGCACACTTTACGAACGGGAATCCCTTCGCCACTCACATAGGACACTGTGTGGATATCTGAATGAGCTCGCCCAAGCATTTTGGCGACGGATTCTTGAATGAGCGGTTTCCATGTTTCTGCTCCCGCTTCATGGCTGCCAACGATATCTTGATCGCTGTCAGCCAGCACGTGTGCATGCTGTCGATTGCGACATCCACAAAACGCGATCATCGCAATCAGGCACATTGCTGTCATTGGTAAGTGACGGTCACTCATAACTTCGATCCATCGAAGAAAGAAAACTGGCATTTCAATTGATCCGACCAGTTTCGAGTCTACCGGTTGGCCCAGTGTTGGTCATCGGCAATGCAACGCTGTGTCGTTGAGTTGCATCGACTGGGATTTCGGCGTGAATCTTCGATGTTTTACTGCCTTAATGATCGCTCGGCAGTCTGTGCGTTGGGTGTGGCGCAATGGAGACTTGTGAAGATCTAAGAAGGCTGAGAACTCCAAAATCCGCAACTTCTGCCAAATGGACTTCGGTTCAGTAGAAACTGCATGGCACACCGACTGTTTTTTGACAGTAAACCGTCAAGTTCAGTGAAAGCGTGATCCTGTTATCTCCTGGGATGGCTGTGTCGATATGCCGTCATCGTTCCAAAGTCATTCAGTTGATGAAGTTGCTGCCGCTGACTTGGGGGGTGGGTTGAGCGTCTTGCGGGGATTGGTTTGTATACTCGGTGGGCTATTTGATCAGGCAGTGCGGTGATTCAGTTCGCAGTCGAGTTGAAACCCTGAATGAACCACTTTGTCTGTTTCGCTGACTACGGGCGATCAATCGATACGGTTGGTTTGAGTCGAGGCCGCTGCGATTTCGTGTGCCAATTTGTTGGGTTTCTCTTGCGAAATCAGAGTGATCAACGGTTCTTATCACTTGGTTTCTTGCTGTTGTTTCTTGCAAAAGCGTGCGTGGGGTGCGAATTCTTGCAGTGCAGTCGCTTCATTAATGCTAAACTTAGTTTACAAACCCTTCCATGTCAGTAGTCGATTCAAATGGCCGATCAGTTTAACCCTTACCGTGTCCTCTTGGGTATTTCTTCTCACCGACAATCGATGACGTATTATCGATTGTTGGGGCTAGAACGGTTTGAATCGGATTCTGCTGTGATTACTACGGCCGTGAAACGCCGCCGACGGCAGCTTCGGCAGGCTGAATCTGGTCCACATGGAATGTATGTGCCTAAGCTGTTAAAGCAAGTGGAAGCTGCTGGACGCTGCTTGGCTGACGATGACAGCCGGAATGCCTACGACCAAAAACTGAAAACCCGATTGGCGGAAGCCAAGGAAGCTAAGAGATCTGTTGGTGAAGGTTCATCTCAGCCGAAGCCGAAACAAACGAACCAACGACCAGCCTCTTCTCGACGAGAAACGCTAAAACTTTCACGGCAACGAAGACGTACGACAGCACAAGGTCGGTCTGGTGCAAGAACCAAACGGCATGCGACATCGTCAACAAAATGGGTGGTCGGTGGCGTTCTTTTGGGAACCATTTGTCTTGTCGCATTTTTTGCTCGGGGAATGTTTTTCCCGACGGACGAACCTTTAATCACGCAGACCGATTCTTCACCAGCACTCGATGCAGATCCTGTTCGCGACTCATCAGAACAGTCTCAAGGTGACGTTGTCACAGTTCCCGAAGTTGTTCCAAGTGACTCTCCCAGTAGTCCCCCGTCGCCGCCAGATGATGAAAATTCTGCTGGGGGTTCTTCGAACGGTGGTCCTGTCGAACAGGTCAAACCAGAAGATTGGACTTTGCCTACACCAACACGACCTTCAGAGGAACGCCCTTCGAACCCGCCGACGTTCGCTGAAACTGATGGGGGAGGTGGGGCGACGGAACAGCCAATATCTCATCAAACATTTACTCAGATCACCGCTTCTTTTTGGGATCAACACTGTATCCGTTGTCATGGTCCGGACAGAGAAGAAGGTGGGCTGCGAATTGATCAGTTGACGGCTGATCTGGACGACTTAGAAAGTGTGGACCACTATCAAAACATTCTGGATGAAATCACGGTTGCTTCGATGCCGCCTGAGGATGAACCACAGCCCAGTGGTGCAGACATCGTCGAGGTCTCTGAAGCGTTGACTGCTCATATTGAAGCGGCAAAAAGAAAACACGAATCAGGCGGTGGGCGGCTGGCAAGGCGACTGGCCAAAACGGAATATGCCAATACCGTTTACGACCTGATGGGCGTTCGTCTCCACGCGGAAGACCTGCAGAATGACGGCACGCCTGGCACCTTCGACACGCAGGCCGATGCTCTGTACACGACAGACATGTACTTCGAGACCTACCTTCAAGCGGCTCGAAACGCAGTCCGTCGTTTTATCGCCAGTCGTGGCAGCAAACCAGGACGTCATGAGATCGCTCGGAAGGGCCCCAAAACGCCCCCGCCGCGCAAAGCCAAAATGCCACGTATTGAGCTGCCCGGTAAACAAGCTGCCAAACTTCCCGGAAAGGGTATCCCGCCGGCGGGGTACCTGATCGCTTCCTTTCCATGCTGGGATGAAGCGCCGAATTCGGACAAGCCGCCTGTTGTCAGCACTCCTTCAGGAGAGCGTTTCGAAGTCCTCGGGACGAAAAAGGCACCGTACGTGATCGAAAGAACCTTCGATCAGTCTGAGTTGGAAGTCTGGACCGGCCCACCTCGTGTCCATATGGGGTACATAACACTGACTCAGGTGGTGAACCCGCAGCCCTATGAATTTTTTGCGGAGTACCGCAAAAAGTTTAGCGGTCGCAACAACATACCGGATGCGGTCGGCAAGCAGATTATTACTCAGTTTGCGGAACTCATGAGCCGCGGGCGCACGGTCGAACCGAAATTACTCGCGGGACTTAATCAGGTGTTTCTTGCAGAACGCCAGGCAGGCCAGCCGTTTTGGGAAGCACTGGTGGAACCCATGGCCTTGTCCATGTGTACGCTGGAAGCGATGTTCCATTTCGAAGACAAAGACTTTTATAACAACAAGGGTTCTGTTTCGCCGATTGATCTGGCGGGGCGTCTGTCGTATTTTCTGTGGAGATCCGCACCAGACACAAAGCTCATCCAGTTGGCTCACAGCGGAAAGCTGATGGACCCGGCGGTCCGAAGCCAACAGGTCGAACGAATGATGAACGACGAACGGTTCAATCGATTCCTGGCGGACTTCAGCAACCAATGGCTGGAACTGGATCGTCAGGACTTAATCGCAGTCGATCAGAACCTTTTTCGCGATTTTGATGTCGCCGTCAAACGATCGATGAAAGAAGAGTCCGTTCAGTTCATGTCGCATGTCATCACGGAGAACCTGCCTCTGGATAACCTGATCGATTCCGATTTCATCGTTATCGATAGCGCCCTAGCCAAGCACTATGGCATACCCGGAATCAAAGGCGACGAATTTCGCAGAGTCTCACTTCCCCGAAACACGCGCCGCGGCGGCCTGCTGACTCAGGCGGGTATCCTGATGCAAACCGGGACCGGAGACAGAAGCTCGATTGTGGAACGAGGCGTGTTTATCGCGAAGAAAATGATGGACGCCGAACCTCCACCACCGCCGCCTCTGGTCGCTGATTTGCCGAACAGTGGGCGAGACTTCGAAAGAATGACGGGAGCACAACTGGTGCAAAGACACGCTCGCCTGCCTCAGTGTGCATCCTGTCATAAGAAAATCGATCCCATGGGCGTTGGCCTCGAAGAATTCGACGCCATTGGACTTTATCGAGACCGCGACGTCCGGCTGATTCCTGGCTACAGCGAACTGACAAAAAAACAAAAAAGACGGCTTAAGAAGCCAACATTTGCCGTTCCCCTGGAAACTCGTGGCAATCTGGTGACCGGTCAAAAATTCCAGGGAGCCAACGGCTTAAAGCAAGCCTTAATGCGAAACAAACCTCGACTGGCCAAATCCTACGTCAAAGGTTTGCTGACTTTTGCCAACGGAAGAAAGTTCAGTGTCGCCGACCAGGTCATTCTGGACGACGTTGTAAAACAGGCAGCACGAGAAAACTATCCAGCGCGGACTCTTGTCAAAGCCGTTGTTGAATCCAGTGCATTTACATCCAATTGAAGCATCCACAAGGTGAAATTGATGAACAAACTCTCTCGAAGAACAATCTTGCGAGCAGGTTCCACGGCGCTGCTGTTGCCCACATTGGAAGCCAATGCTGCCATGGGGTTTGGTGCGGCTGCTCCGACACCACCCAAACGGCTTGTGTTTGCAACGATGGGCTTTGGTGTGAATGGTCCGGGTTGGTTTCCTTCAGAAAAAGAAACGGGCTCGAACTATCAACTGCCGCCACTGCTGGAATCATTTGCTGACTTGAAGTCAGACATTTCGATCATTCAAAACCTGACGAACCGCCACATCAACGGTCCTCACGACGGTACAACGAATTTCCTGACTTGCGTCAACACAAAGAAAAACCCCGGACGCTTCACCAATTCTGTTTCCTGCGACCAATTGGCAGCAGACGTTCTGGGGCAGGACACGCGTTATCGTTCGATGGCGATAGGTTCTGGAATCAGTGGCAGCGACGGTCATGGTGCATCACTTGGGTATGCGTCGTGGGACCACAATGGAAAACCAGTCGGCGTCTATCGCCAGATGAATAGTCTGTACGCAGCTTTGTTTGGCACCGGCTCCACAAAGAAAGAACTGCTGGATCGAATTAAACGGAAGAAGAGTAGTTTGGATTTGTTGATGGGGGACGCCAAACGCCTTCAGCATCAAATCAGTTCCGACGACCGGGACCGTGTGGACGAATATTTCACCAGCCTTCGAAACATCGAAGGGCGACTTTCGAAGGCTCAGGACTGGGCCGACACACCTTTCCCGAAGGCAACTGTAAAGAAGCCGACGACAAGAATGAGTGGCACCCAGGAACTCGCGATGGCTTTCGATCTGATGCACATCGCGCTGCAATCTGATTCGACTCGAGTGCTGACTTACATGTTGCCAAGCCGAGGCATTCTTAAGGAACTGATTGGCGGGAAAATCAATCCGCACCGAATGAGTCACAGATCAAACACGGCAGTCGACCCAACTCAGCCACACCAGGTCAGAGACAAAGCTCTTGCAGATCAGGTTGCCAGGTTTGTTGGAAAGCTAAAAGCAACAAAAGAAGTCGACGGCAGTTCGCTGCTGGACCATT
>CAYTUE010000121.1:7083-11763 GCA_964441085.1 uncultured Planctomycetaceae bacterium | reverse complement strand
CTGAAAACTGTGCTGATCTCAAACGTTGCTTTCCCAGTGTGCTGTTTGGGGCTGCTGAAAAATTACGCCTTGTGTAATTTCATGCTGGCTAATCTCACGCTCAACAAAAAAGCTGCGACAAGCGGATGTTGTTTGAGCCGAATCTGTGATTTCGGCACCCAACTGGGTGTTACTGACCTGTCAGCAAGGAACCGTATTTGCGACGAAAGCATGCTGTTTGCCTTGGAATTGCAGAAGTGGTCTTGCGGTCAGGTCGTCTGGCAATTTGAAAGTGAACGGGCTTTCGGTCGACTTATGTGAAATGTGACTGTGAGATCATGATTTAACCTGTTATGTCTATTCAAAGCAGGTTGAAATCGGGTATTTTTAGATCTTCGATCTGCTTCGAACTTCCCGCCATCCAGTGAAACTAAAGATAGCCATACGTGATGCCTCGACTGGTGCTTTTGAAAGATGGGCAAGCTGTCCCTCATGAACTCGAAACTTGGCCCGTTCAACTCGGACGGCATCCGGACTGTACCATTCAGCTGGATTCCAACATGGTGTCTCGCTTTCATGCTCAATTGACCGAATCCAATGGGGCTGTGCTGTTTGAAGACTTAGGCAGCGGCAACGGGTCGTTTCTTAACGGGAAGCAAGTTGCAGCAAACACTCCGTCCATTCTGAATGATGGAGACCGAATTAAGTTGGGGCCTCTGAAGTTTCGCTTTGAATCCGGTAGCGGCGGAGCACTGGAAGGAACCAATATCGATATTTCGACGGGAATCCAATTCGCCGATGACGGCGCCAGTACCATTATGGGTTCGGTTGTCGCGGGCGGATACGGGCTTCTTGATGTTCGCCCCGAAGACAAGCTGAAAGGCATTCTGAAAATCAATCAGGCGTTGGCTGGCACAGTTGAAGTTGCCAACATCAGTCCTCGAATCCTTGATGCTTTGTTTGAAATCTTTTCTCAAGCAGACCGCGGCTCCATTTTAATCCGACCTGATGTGGATTCGGAGATGAAGCCGGTGGCTCAGAAGCATCGAGACCAAACGAATGACGAAAGCGTGCGTTTAAGCCGGACGATTCTTGACCGAGTTGTCGAAGAAAAGGCCGGCATTCTTTCTGCTGATGCTGCCAGCGATGCAAGGTTCAGTGCGAGTGAATCCATTTCGAGTCTCACCATCCATTCCATGATGTGTGTGCCCTTGTTGGATCACGAAGGTCAGCCGTTTGGAGTGATTAATCTCGACACACAGAACCCGATGAAGAGATTCACCGAAGACGATTTGCAGTTGCTGGTTGCAGTGGCCAGCCAAGCGGCAAATGCCTATGAAAATGCTCGACTTCTGGTCAGTCATGTGCAAAAACAAAAGGCCGACAAAGAAATGGAAATCGCGATGGGCGTGCAGCAAGCGTTGTTGCCCAGCAAACTTCCAGACGTGTCGGGCTACAACTTTTTTGCTTCTTACGATGCGGCTCAAGCTGTGGGAGGCGATTATTTTGACTGCTTCATGATTGGTGATGACAAGGTCTGCATTTCGTTTGGTGATGTGGCAGGAAAAGGTGTTCCTGGCGCCTTGATCATGTCTCGAATTTCCAGCGTTGTGCAAAACACAATGACCTTTACCGATGATGTTTCTGTCGCCATTC
The DNA here is from genome assembly GCA_964441085.1 of uncultured Planctomycetaceae bacterium. Taxonomy (GTDB): domain Bacteria; phylum Planctomycetota; class Planctomycetia; order Planctomycetales; family Planctomycetaceae; genus Fuerstiella. Next base: position 10,128 of record CAYTUE010000121.1, on the reverse strand, counting down.
ATCGAATCAATAACCACATGTGTCACAGCATGGTGGAAGGTCGATTTGTCACATACATTTTGGGTGTCATTGATCTCAAGAAGAACAAAATCACGTTGGCGAACGCTGGGCATATGTCGCCCATCATTAAAACGGCGTCTGGAAAAATTGAAGAAATCGATGATTCCATCATCGGAATTCCCGTCGGCATTATGGATGACTATCCGTACGAAGTCATTGAACGCCAGATCGATCCCGGCGACGTATTTACCTTGGTGACTGATGGAGTCGACGAGGCCATGAATCCGGCGAAAGAACTTTACACGAAGCAGCGAGTCGTCGATTTTATTCGAGATGGTGCAGTCGTACCGGAAGAACTTGGGACAGCGCTGCTCTCCGATGTTCGCCAGCACGCAAACGGATTTCCTCAAAACGATGACATCACCATCATGGTGTTTGGTCGATCAGCTGGGTAACCGACCGTCAGCAGTACCGTGGCAGATCAGCAGGTTAGCTTGGGGGCAGGACAAACTTGCCTGAATTTGTTCGCTGAAAGTCGTGTGACGACAGAACCTTGTGTTCACGATCGCAGCGGCTTCCCAGCTTTCTGATGGCTGAACCGATAGAATGGTGGATTTGCAATCCACTGCGTTAGCCACCTCGCGACAGCACCTGCTTCTGCTCAAAACAGTCTTCTGCTCAAAAACAGTGCCAAACAGTTTTTGATCGACGGCTTTTGTCTTTCTGGCGGTCATTGAGTGTGGTCGGCGCACTCGCTAAGCACATGATGTAGTGGTTCAGCGAATTGTTTTGCACAAAATCGTCGAATGACTTTACCGGCACATCTTGCCGCACTATCCTTCCCGCTCGCTAAGTCGGATTGGATTCCGACTGTTTTTACATCTGCGAAGAATGAAGGTTTGCTGGAAGGATCCGGCGTCTGCAGATTTGCTGACTCTTGTGATCATTTCGGTAATTGGTTTCCCGAGGGAACCAGCTGATTTCTCTGTGGATCGATCAACACACTGCAGTCATGCAGTTGTTTCCAGGGAGGGAAACTACAATGCCGAACACAAAACCACTGGTTGGAATCACCGGAGACTTTCGCCCAGAACGATACAACGGAGCTGCGTTAAGCTGGTTCAATTCGGGCTACTATGACAGTGTGATCGGCGCGGGAGGCATTCCAGTGCTCCTGCCTCCCTACGACAACGATGACGACCTGAAACAGATTCTTTCGACTGTCGGTGGAGTTGTCCTGTCTGGATGTAATCTGGACCTCGATCCAACTCGGATGTCTCAACACACCAATCCTGCCGTTCGAACGATGCCGCAGCGTCGTGAAGACTTCGATCGTCGGTTGGCTCGTCTTGCAATTGAAATGAAACTGCCCATTCTGGCAATCGGAAGCGGCATGCAGTTAGTCAATGTGCTTTGTGGAGGATCGTTGTTTCTGGACATCCCAGAAGACTGCCCCACTGCATTGCACCACAGAGACGAAGTCGAAAAGAACCTGCGACACGTACTCGAAATTGTTCCAGGGACAGACCTTGATGACATTTTTGGGCCAGGTGAAGTTCGCGTCAACAGCCACCATCATATGGCGGTTGATCAACTGGCGAATCCCTTTCGAGTGTCCGCGACTTGCCCAGATGGCATTGTCGAAGCCTATGAATCTGTGACAGAAGATTGGTTCTGTATCGGAGTTCAATGGCACCCAGAAAGCAATACGGCATCCGCATTGGATATCCAGATCTTTGAATCATTTATCGCCGCTTCTGGACGTCAGTTGAACGTCGATGTGGTTCCCATGTCGTCTGTGATGAGAAAAGCAGCCGCGTAAGCGAATTTCGTTTCGCCAACCCGCCAGTTGCGGAAGATCATTGCAGCAATCTGCATGGCCCATAAAAAAGACCGAGTACCAAGCAACGATTTCCGTTGTTTGGACTCGGTCTTTTTTATGGATTCTGCTCACCCTTGGTGAGGTCGTAAAATGGCAGGTTTTCGTTGGTTCTTTTTGCCGTTGGCGATGGCCACCGATGGATTTCATTGCACAGAATACGTGGCAGTCAAGGTTTGCAGTTGGCGAGAACTCAGGCGGACACCCGGCCGCTTCGATTGAATGAATTGCAGTGCGTCAGCAACGGATTCAGACTGTCCGACTTGAACGAGCAATGCCGCTGCGAACAACCCTGTTCGACCGTGTCCTTCAGCGCAGTGGATGTACACGGTGCCTTGAAGTGCGGCCACTTCAGCAACCCAAATTTTCAGTTGCTGTGAATTTGGGACAAAGCCATCAAGGATCTGCATAGAATGATAGTTTGCGCTGCGAAGCGACTGAGGTTCATTGAATTCACAGGTCAGGTCGATGACATGATCAATGGATTCTGGAAGTTCATGTCCCAAAAGACGACGGCCAATGAAAACGGTGTCCGTCAGACGGTCATAAGGTGATTCGGATTGAATCCAACGCAGGATCGACCAAACAGACCACAGGGGAATGAGGTAAGGCAGCAGTAACAGCATGTGAAATGCCGAAAGGATGCCCGATTGGGATTTTCCGAAAACAGCAGGACCAGCAAACAGGTAGCCTGCGGCAACCACGCCAAAACTTGTGGCTGGCCAAAGGCAGAGCAAATACCAACCGCCGTGCATGATCGCGACAACGATCAACAGAACGGAAACGATTGTAAAAATCATTCCATACTTCATTGCCGTTCTTTCTTTGTTGTATCACTGAGTGCTAACTTTTCTTATCGACGCGGCTTTCGAGTCGCACATGTGATGTCACGAGAATCTTCAGTCGTCGGGCTCTGTGAGGCCGATTGGATTGGTTCGGGCTCACAGAACCCGGTGACAAGTTTAGAAGTTGCGATTTGAAAAGAGTGATCGAGATTCGTTTGATCGATCGTGTTCACTAATCAGAAAACCCGCTGTCAGAAAACCAGTTGTCAGAAAACCAGCTGCGAAGCAGCGATATACTGTCGCCTTCGATTCAAATCCTCTGGATCAGTACTTTACGAATGGCCACGTTCTTCATGCAAGCGGCTTCATGCAAGCGGCTTC
>CAYTUE010000121.1:4527-6983 GCA_964441085.1 uncultured Planctomycetaceae bacterium | reverse complement strand
CTTCATGCAAGCGGCTTCATGCAAGCGGCTTCCTTGCGAAGAACGGCTCATTTCAGACGACGTTCGGACCGCATTTTTGTGACAGTTTGGCTATCATTGGGAAATGCTATCTTTCTTTCTTAATCCCTTTTTGCTTCTTGGTTTGGCGGGGATCGCCTTGCCAGTGGTTGCCCATTTATTCAGCCGTCGCAAGTTTGATGTGGTTGCTTGGGGGGCCATGCAATTTTTGGATGTCAGCCGGAAGACTCGCCGAAAGATCAAACTCGAAGAACTCCTGCTTTTGCTGATTCGCATCGCCGTGATTGCGTTGATTGCGTTGGCGTTGGCTCGACCATGGATCAATAGCGGGATTCTCACAGGATATCAATCGGCAGGTTCTCGAGATGTCGTGTTGGTGATCGATGGATCGAATTCGATGTCTCGGAGCGATGGTGTTGCATCGCTGCATGATCGAGCCAAACGACGAGCGATCGAATTTTTGGACACCTTGCAACCTGGAGACACCGCGTGTGTGATTGATGCTCGCGATCAACCTGTGCGGTTGATTGGATCACCTTTACAGGATCTGCAATCCGTTGCGACCGTGATTGCAGAGATTCCTCCGGCAGCAGGAGCTTCACATCTGCAAGCAGCTTGCGAAGACGCTGTGGGAATTTTAGGGCGTTGTAGCAACGGAAATCGTGAAATCGTAGTGTTGACAGATCGCCAGCGAGTTGGCTGGAATGTGGGCAGCGATGCATCGTGGAAACGTTTTGACGACGTTTTGAACTTCCCGACAGTCAAGCCTCAGACCTGGGTGGTTGATGTGAGTCGCCACCTATCAGACGTGAAGCGAAATGTGGCAGTTGGCAGAATCAAGCTGTCTCGAAGCCTGACGGTTCCGAATTCTCCCGTTCGATTTGAAGTGTCCATTCAACACACGGGCGACAACAAAGTCAGTGTTCCGATAAGCGTTTTGGTTGATGGACAAAAGCTGGCAGCGATGGAAAGTCAGATCGAAATCGGGCCCAATTCCATCGCCACTTTTTCTCGATCAGTTCAATTGGCCAACCAAGGTGCTCACCTGATCTCTGTGGAAGCGAGGTTACCAAGTGATTCCATTCCAGCAGATAACTTAGCATCTGCGGTGCTGCTAGTGAAATCTGCGATTCCCGTGTTGCTGGTGGATTCATCTCAAACTGTGCAAGCCAGTGGTCAAGATACGTTTTTTGCCAACATCGCTCTTACACCAGCGGAAAATCGTGCTCCTTGGTTTGCTTCAACCACAGTTCGGTCCAGTGATTTAACTCCTCAGATGCTGGAAGAATCGGCTGCTTATGTGTTTGCCAATGTGGATGCGATTTCAGATGACGTGATGGCTGCTTTAAAAAGACAAGTTGCGAGCGGCAAAGGGTTGTTTGTGGCGATGGGGAACCGGACGACTCCTGAGGTGTTCGAATCGCTTTACCAAAAGTCGGGCTTATTCCCTTCAGTGAAGGTGGATCGAAAATACTCGGCAGTTCCAACCCCTGAAGCACCTCATCGAATCGCACCTTACAGCATAGAGGCTCCGTGGTTGGTTCGTTTTCGAGAACGTGCGGGGGCTTCTCTTCTGTTGGCAGATTTTAACACTTGGTGGGTGGTGAAGGAATCCAATCTGGCGGCTCAGAAAACGGCAGAAGGCCAAGCTGAGAATGCCAATGGAAATCCGCCTGACGCTGGTCATCTGCAGCAAGGTGAAGATGATGCGGATGCGTCAGAATCGACTTCTGCAGGATCAATGAAAACCATTGCGTCTGTTGTCACGGGAGATCCGTTGTTGCTGCAGGGGCAGTATGGTCGAGGCTCACTATTGCTCATGACCAGCGGGATTGACGCATCGTGGAATAGCTTACCTCGAGTTCTTGACTACGTTCCCTTTTTACACGAAGCCATCTTTCAGCTTGCCTCCCATCGAACTGTTCGGAATGTTGACTTTGGGCAACCACTGCAATCTGTTTTTTCCGCCGAAGATGTTGCTGGTGACAAACGACTCCTCGACGTGACAACGGGGTTCACAAATCCTGCTGGAACTTTTGAGGGCGCTGTCGGGCAAACCTTAGAAGCGGAACGAGTATTCCAGTTTCGAGAGACTCAACTGCCCGGAATCTACAAATTGCAATCGACAGAAGACGGACAGGTGTTGGACACCTTCGTGGTGAACTATGATCAAGAAGAACACGATCTTGACGTATTGACGACTGAAGACAAAGAACGCCTAACTGTGAACGACAGGTTAACCTTTGTGGAATCTGTTGAATCGCTCAGCGTAGAAATGTACGGCAATGAATCTCGCAGCGAACTTTGGGGGCTGTTGTTATGGATCTTTCTTGGGCTGCTTGTCATCGAAGTTTGGATGACTCGCCGAATCGTCCAAGGTGGCTACGCCGATCCTCCTGCCGCTGGCTAGCAAAACTCGGGCACGCCAGGCTTGTGTG
>CAYTUE010000121.1:1435-4427 GCA_964441085.1 uncultured Planctomycetaceae bacterium | reverse complement strand
GTGTTCACGTCAGGTGTGTTGGCGTCAGGTGTGTTGGCGAAATCAAGACACCAATATTTACTGGCAGAATGCGTCCGTCTGCAGCAGCTTTTGTTCGAGTTCTCGAAGTTTGTTCAGCAGGCGGTTTAAATCTGTCTCGGTGGTCATTGGGTTCATCACCACCATTCGCAGATAGGCGATGTCATCGATCACTGTCTGCACGATGTAAAAGTCTCCACTGTGAACAAGCTGGTCTCGCAGTTGAAACTGAAACTGATTTTGAGTCTCTCGATCCGCAGACCGAATCTGAGCAGGCAGAGATCGATACACGATAATGTTGGCGTCTTGACGAAACGGGCGTTCAAAGTCGTCTGCGGCATCCAGTTCGTCGGCCGCAATTTTTGCCAACCCGAAAACCTTGTCGACGATTTGCTCGAAGACTTCTCGACCGTACAAGCTCCACGCGCCCCACAGACCGAATCCACAGGCTCGTTTGGTGCATTCTACCGTTCGAATGCCACTGTCGTAAACGGCCTGTTGACGATCATCGGATTGAAATAAATACGGCGCATTCTGTTGGAAGGCGGCAAACTGATGTTCTGCTTGGCGATACAGAACGGCCGCACACAAGGGTGGGACAAACAGCATTTTATGAGCATCCCAAACGACACTGTCGGCTCGTTCGATTCCAGCCGCAAGATGGCGATAGGTGTTGCTCATTAAGACGCCTCCCCCATGAGCCGCGTCAACGTGCATCCAAACATCAAAGCGTTCGCAGAGATCGGCGATTTCCGATAATTTGTCGAACGCTCCCGTGGGAGTCGCACATGCGACGGCCACAACAGCCACGACTTTTTCGTTGCGAGCTTGGCATTCTTCCAGCACATGTTGCAATGCGACAGGATCCATCCGGCGATCAGCGTCTAAGGCGACGGAACGAATCTGCTTGGTTCCCATTCCCAAAATTCCTGCGGAACGAGACACGCAATAGTGTGATTCCGCATGAGCCACAATGACGGCATTCGAAGGGCACCCTGCTTCCCACGCATTCGGAAACGCGATGTTTCTGGCTGTGAGCAATGCGGTGAGATTCGCCAGTGATCCACCATGAGTCAACAAGCCAGATGATGTGTCTGGATTCCAACCAACCAGCTTCGCCAGCTTTCTTAGCAACGCGTGTTCAACGACGGTTGCCCAGGGCCCCATTTCGTAGATCGCCATGGGTTGATTGGTGATTGATCCAACGGCATCAAATAAACCGGCAACGGGAATACTCGCGGGCACCTGATGGCCAACGTAACCTGGATGATGAAGGTTCTGTCCGTGATCGAGCATCGTTTTCAATAGCGATTGAAAACGATCCGTTCGCTCTTCGGGATCTGCGGTTTCTTGCAAAGTCGATTCGGCTAACTTCAACGCTTCTTGAGGATCCGACCAGTTCAATGCCTTTGTGTTTCCCTGCATTGCCGCCTGCAGATGTTGGTGCACGACGGTTGCCCATGCTTGCCCTTGATGGCGAAATTCTTCCGCTCGGTAGGCATCATCAACCAAGGGGAAGTCGGGCAAATGATTCGACATATCAATGTTCTTTGAAAGGGGCGATGGAGGGACGTTCCCGATAAATCACGTGTGTTGAAATACCAGATTTGCGAACGAAACACGGGCGCGAATGCCAACTTTTCGGTGAATTCTTACCGCTGCAGCAAAACAGAAACCGCTGCAGTAAAGCAGAAACCGGTCGGTGGATGTCGTCAACCGCGTGGGACAGGAAAAGATTGGTCTGCGGATCGGTAAATGGCTCAAACAAACGGCTGCAGCCACTGTTTTGACTGATGAGGCAAAACAGGACCGGTCACGAATGAGCGACCGGCTCGTAAAAATTGCGGATTTTTCTGTGATACCGGCTCTGAAATCGCGGTGGTGATCTCAGACATGATTTTCAGCCACTTACGTCGAGGCAACCGCAATGACACGTCCTCAAAGAATGCATGCACATCGATCCACCAATGCCATCGACGGAACCGTGACTTGGTCGCCGGTGAAGTCGCTGTGGTTGACATCCATGATGGTGGTCGCGGTCGTGGGAGGCATCCTTACATTTTCGTGGGATGCCGCCGTTGTTTCCTTTGTACTTACCACGACCACGTTGTGTTTTGGACATTCTGTGGGGCTGCACCGGCTGTTGATCCATCGAAGTTTTGAATGCCCTTTGTGGATCGAACATTGCATGGTTTATGCCGGAGTACTGGTTGGCATGGGAGGGCCTCAAAAAATGACCTTCATGCACGAAATTCGAGACTGGAGCCAGCAACAGCCGGATTGCCATCCGTTTTATAAGCACCAAAGAAACGTGTTGATCGACGGTATTTGGAATCTGCATTGCGAGTGTCGACTTTCCAACGGGCCGAAGTTTGTGCCTGAACAATCGCTAACACATTCGGAATACTATCGCTTACTTGACCGCTACTGGATGGCCGCTCAATTGCCCGTGGCTGGGTTGCTGTTTCTTTGCGGAGGCTACGCGTACGTGATTTGGGGAATCTGTGTTCGTGTTTCTTTGTCACTGATTGGCCACTGGGCGGTTGGCTTTCTGGCTCATAATGCGGGACAGACCAGTTGGCGAGTGAAAGGGAACGGCGTGCAAGGGTTCAATGTGAACGGATTGGGACTGTTGACGATGGGAGAAGCGTGGCACAACAACCATCATGCGTTTCCCGATTCCTGCCGACTTGGGCTGCATGCGGGACAGAATGATCCCGGCTGGTGGCTCTTGGTGGTTTTGCAACGACTGGGACTAGCCACCAATCTGAATCTGCCACACCACCTGCCAGAACTGGGTGAATTGGACCGAAAGCCTAACGAAGCCGATGTGCTTCACCGGGAACCGCAAGTGGTGAAATCACAAGCAGTCCGCCAGCACGGACTCCGATCGGATAGCGGCAAAATCGCACAAACAACGTGATGTGAACGGACTACGGCGAGGCGTATCATGGTGAACGACAACCATCGCCCC
>CAYTUE010000121.1:0-1335 GCA_964441085.1 uncultured Planctomycetaceae bacterium | reverse complement strand
TTTGGTTTTGGTCGAACGCGATGACTCGATCAGAAAGCGCTTGGAGAGAATCAGCGATCAGCTTTTGCTGCTGGACGACTTTGTTAAGAACTTCCGTCATGGAATCCAACCGCAATCGATTCGACTGCTGATTTTCGGTCACCTGAATGGCAAGCTGCTGAAGCGACAAGTCGGCGGGCGGTTCGCTGGAGTTTGATTCCGCTGCCGCTGCGACCGAACGAATCAGAGTGGCTAAATCGTCTTCGTCGTCTTGAGTTAATTCTTCAACCAAAGCGACCTGTTCTTCTAGCCGTTCCACCAAGGTTTCAACGGTTGGTGAAGTGACTTGGTCATTGGATGTCGACTGTGGGGCAGTGGGATTGAAAGCCATGACTCGCGGAGTTTCCTTGGCAAGGTCGGCCAGAAATTCTTGTTCGTTCAGGGTGATACGTTGTTCGGCGGCGGAAAATCGAAACAGTAGCCGTTCAGTCCCAAGTTCTAAAAGGTCTCCATCGTACAGTCGACATTCGGTTTCCTGAGTTCCGTTGACGTAGACAGGCGGATGGCTGACCTTAGCAGACAACATCACACGACCGGGCTGTACGGTAAGTTCTGTATGAACTTCTGGAATGGTGGCGCTACCAAACCTTAGGTGGCAATCAGGTCCGCTTCCCAGCAAAAATTGCCCTACTGTGACAGGCTCAATCGGCTGCCGACGAGAAGGTGATGCAATTCGAAAATACCCAACTGCATCGTTTGGGAATACATGTCCACTGATACTCATAACATGCTCCGTCCATTGAGCTGGTTGAAACCGTCCAACCAAAGTGAGGCCAAGATTTCGTGCAAAGCCAACAGAAATTATTGGATCAATATTTGATCTTGTTGAGTTTGGTGGTTCGCAGTCAGAATTGTGCAAGCAATCTTGGTGCGTACCGGGGGTGAGGATGACAAAAGTCCGGCCCGTTTCTTGTTCAGTCGTCCATTTCACGGTTTGAACTGAAAGGAAACGGGAATCTTCAATCAAGTTTCACAATTCGTGCACCATGGGGAATGTCCACCATCATGAAGTTGCTTTACAACAGTGTTACAAGTTGAAGTCGGCGATATTGATCTCAAGTTGTAAGCCAAGACACGATTTTTGAACCGAATATCGCCAAGGCCAACCGGCAAGTTACGCCGAATACTGTTGGCTGTATGTTTCACTGTTTTTGAAACGAAGGATTTCTATGCCAGTCCTGGATCAAGACGACAGCTGTCCTCACTGCGGATACGCGCTGCCAGCCAACGCTTCTCGATGCCGTCAGTGTGGAGCATCGGCGGAATATGGATGGGATTCGGTTGATGGCGACATTG
>CAYTUE010000120.1:9845-11765 GCA_964441085.1 uncultured Planctomycetaceae bacterium | reverse complement strand
GAAGATCGATCGCGACTGCAGTCACCGAATTCACGCACGACATCGAAGGTGTAAAAGTATCACGCAGATTGCATGCTCGCTGATCCAAGCAGTCGCGAACAACTCACGAAAGAAATTCCAGAAATTCGCCGACGATTTCAAATCTGAAGACGAGTCAGACGACGACGGTGCCACGCATTTTGCCCCTTCTTCAATCGAGCAAAGAATTCCGCAAACTCCAGCGCAGGCTGCATCGCATCCAAGGCGTCAGATATCAGACACCGCGAGCATTGTTGGTTGCACTTGTAAGTGCGTTTGACGCATAATTTGGCAGACTACTAACGCACGATATTGGCTACTCCGCCCGTTCCCAACCTACCTTCTGTTATTGCGTTTTCAAACATGTCGAACCACCTTAATTCCATGCTGTTACTACAAGCCGTGGCAACTGTGTTGATGACCGGACTAATCTGGTTCGTGCAAATTGTTCACTACCCCATGTTTCAAGATGTGGGCAACAGTGAGTTTGCTGCTTATGAAATCAAACATTCTCGACTTACGACGTTTGTCGTGGCCCCACCCATGCTACTGGAACTCGCAAGCGTGATTGTGTTAGTCATGATCTGCCCTCTGGGACCGATGAATAAAATGGCTTGGTTAGGGGCCATCATGCTGATCTGTATTTGGCTAAGTACTGCGTTTTTTCAAGTGCCCATGCATTCTCGGTTGGAGTCCGGATTCGACACCGCAGCTCACCGCTTTCTGGTGAATTCCAACTGGATGAGAACTGTCCTGTGGACCGCAAGGTCCGTGTTGGCTGTCGCCATGATTCATCTTCAGATGAAAACAGCCAACGGGTGAATGTGTTTCGTGGTCGGCTGAGATGGCTGAAACACCACAGAAAAGTCACACGCAGATGGCTCCAAGGTGTCTCTGGTCTTGATGGATGCCTGCTTTGATTTTCGAATCAGACAGCGTAGGATCTGGAGTAGTAAACAAGCGAAGCTGCGAATTTCACTCTCGATCGAAACCCGTCGAAATGCGTTTCAAACTTTCTGTGTTGTGTTTATTTTTTCTTACCATCGCCGGTCCATTTTCAATGGCTGATGATGTCCAAGAACTGCCCATTTGGCCAAACGTCATTCCCGGTGAAAACCAACTTCCAAAACGCTTTTTCAATAAGCTGAAAGTTGCCGAAGCAAAAAACACAGAGGATCGAAAGTTTGGAGTAACCACTCCTACACTTTCTTTGTATCCGGCTGATGAGCAGCTTGCCTGTGGAACATCGATCTTGGTTTGCCCCGGAGGCGGATACAACGTTCTGGCATGGGACCATGAAGGGCGAGCCATCGCCAAATGGCTCAACAGTCTGGGAGTTCATGCGTTTGTGCTGAAGTATCGAGTTCCTCGCCGACCAAAGAATCACAAAACGCCTCCTCTTCAGGATGCTCAAAGAGCCCTGCGGTTAATTCGTGGCCAGAAAACGGGAATCACAGTCGATCCTCAACGAATTGGCATTCTTGGTTTTTCAGCGGGCGGGAACTTGGCTGTGAATGTAAGTACTCAATGGACAACATCAAGCTACGAATTCGTCGATGAAACAGATCAAGTCTCCTCAAAACCCAACTTTATGATTCCAATCTATGCGGCCTACTTGGGTGATCCCAAGAATGATCTCATGCTGGACCAAAGTCTGAATCTCTCCCAAGACACTCCACCGATGTTCACGGTGGTGACCCAAGATGACAAAAATCGAGGACTGCATGCAGCCTTGCTATTTGCCAAGTTGACGGAATTGAAAGTGAACGCAGAACTGCACGTGTTCACCAAAGGTGGTCATGGCTACGGCATCCGAAAATCAGACCACCCTGTCAGCGGTTGGCCCACAGCGTGTGAAGCCTGGCTGAAAAGCCAAGGGTGGTTAGGAAAACCGGCCAAGTA
>CAYTUE010000120.1:0-9745 GCA_964441085.1 uncultured Planctomycetaceae bacterium | reverse complement strand
GTTGGTGGACTTAATTCACCGTTGAAGTCTTCTTCTTGTTGACAAATCCAAGCACGATTGCGATGGCGTAAACCACAAGCAATCCGCCCACGATGTATGGTTCGTTGGCATTCTTTGTTGTCGTTAGACTTCCATAGATCGCCGATCCGGCCGCTGTGATGGCTCCTGCAACGGCAAACAGCATCAACGCGTTCCAAACCAATGCGCTGATTCCTCGCGGACGATCAGAACCCAAAATACTGTTGCTATTCATCATCATGAAGAAGGTGACATAGGCGATCGGTAGCAGCATCATTCCAAATTTCGATGCAACAATGGTCAGATAGATTTGGTTATCTCCTTGCCAAATCTTCCACCACATAAAGCCCACGATGCCGGCAATCAAACTGCCAACAAACTGCACTGTTCCACCAAGTGGCCGGTTCGTTAATTCACAGACAGCGAATCCGTTGATCAGCATCAGAATAATAATGGTAGAAAAGCCCATCCCAAAGATGCCGATCCCAAAAGCAAGTCGAGCCTTCTGGTCCCCTAGCAATGGAGCAATCGCTAACGCCAGATCGCTTGCTTTTCGCTTAACAGTTGCTGCAGCAAGAATTTTTTCGGCCTGAGGCATCGCCGCCACAGCAGCGGCCAACGCTTCTTCTTGGCCTTTGTCTCCCAGATTTGTATTAGGGTCTTCGAGCTTGATTCTGTTGAGTAATGTCTTGCTCGCTCCTTGATACAAGGAGCTTTTCTGCACAGTGGCAACGTCAGAACTCAGGAAGTCTTTGTCTGCTTGAGCATGAAATTGACTGGCAGCAGCAATCACAACACAACTCGTGACGAGGACATACGGAATCGCCATTCCAGTTGACAGATCGAACCGCGAAAGACCTCGAAAGCTGCGATCCCAGCGACGACGCAGCATCGAATATGGCATAAGAAAGGTCATGTTAATTCCCACAGCCGTTGCTGCTGCTGCAATCATGACCCCACGTTGTTTGTCGACGATCGACGTGTTCCAGAAGTCTTGGACGTTGGCCGGTAAAGGAGCAATCAGTTCGGCAAGTTTTCCCGTGGGCCTGTTCCATTGAGACAAGTTGGGGACAAAGCCACTGAAGATTTCGCTCCAGTTAAGCACTCCATTCATTGTCAGCAGGACGACGACTCCCACAAAGCAAACCACGACGATCCCGATCAAACCCTTCAGAGTCCAGTCGAAGATTTTCATCGCGATGCCAGGGCGACTATTTAAAAAGACGGCAACCGTGGCTGCCAGCAAGATGATGACAGACACGCTCATCTTGGCCTTGTCACTTCCATCGACCATGTCTGGAAGTAAGTTCTTCTGAAATGCGGTAAAACAAAGGGCAAACTGCGGCATGCACCAAATCATGTTCGCCAGCATGGTGGCAATAATCCATCCCCATCCCAAAGCAGGGTTGATATGGTTGTTGATCAGCCGGAAGGGCCGCTCGCCGGTAGAAAGAGTCACATAGCTGATCGCCGACAGCATGATGACACCCATCACAATGGCCATTAACTGCAGCCAAAGCAGGTCTGTTCCGCCGAGAATTCCAAGAAACAGGGCTCCCCCAAGACTTCCGCCGCCCAAGGTGATCGCGCTTTGGAGCCAGCCAGGTCCAGACAGTTTCACGAATGCCTTCAACGTTGCCCCCATGCCCTTGGCTTGAGCATCTTGAAGAAGGCTGCGGTCCGCTTCTAGGCGAGGGTCCAGAGGTTCTGGTGACGAAGTCGAATCGGTCATGTTGGGCGAACTTTAGTGGAAAGGCTTGAAGAAAGCAGGAAGATGGACCAGTGGTCAGAAATCAAGTTGGGCAGGCTCCTGCCTGCTGCTGAATTCATTGGCCATTAAACTCGGCAGGCAGGAGCCTGCCCTGCGTAACTGTTGAGAGACGAAGTTGAGGGGGCAAATCATCGCTTTTTTACTGTGTCACACTGCAGACTAGCGTTCTGACATCCAGATCTCAACGGATTCGCCTCACATAACATGGCTATTGCGTTCGAGATACGGCGAATGAGACGACAGGGGCGGGTCTTGTGAAGATCTTGAAACCGACCTAGAATCCACAGCGTTCGCAGGTTCCACAACGGAATTGTGAAACTCACCTTCTGTTTCTGACTGCTGTACTGTGATGTGTTCATCGCAGAAAAACGGCCGTATTCCCCCTTAACAACATCGGTATTCGTGGCTGATCAAAAATCCATTGTGATTCTGGGATCAACCGGATCGATCGGCACCAGCTGTCTGGACATCATCCGCAGTCACCCCGACCGCATGAAGTTAGTTGGGGCGACTGCGAATCGAAGTCGCGAAGCACTGGCAGCGCAGGCTCACGAATTTCGCCCCGACTGGGTGCTCTTGACCGACGAACAACAACCGAAGTTGTCAGCAACAGAAGTTGCTGAAGGAACCGCCCGTTATTCTGGAACCAGCGAACTTCAAAAGCTGATTCACCCCGATTCCGTGGATATTGTTGTCAGTTCCATGGTCGGAGCTGCCGGGTTGCAGCCCACTTGGCACGCGATTGACAACGGCATTGATGTGGCGTTGGCGAACAAGGAAAGCTTAGTTGTTGCCGGTCCGTTGATGACAAGGCGAGCAGCCGAAACGGGCGCTGCCATCCTTCCTGTAGACAGCGAACACAGTGCCGTTTTCCAAGCACTCCAAGCAGGCCGGCGTCAAGATGTTCGACGAATCGTGCTCACAGCCAGCGGTGGCCCGTTTCGAAATGCGGCCTCGACTGATTTGAAAAATGTGACTCCTCAACAAGCCTTAAAACATCCGACTTGGAATATGGGCCCCAAAATCACCATCGATTCAGCGACGATGATGAATAAGGCTTTAGAAGTGATCGAAGCACGCTGGTTATTTGGAATCACAGCCGATCAAATTTCCGTTGTCGTGCATCCTCAATCAATCGTTCATTCCTTTGTGGAATTCAACGACGGTTCTGTGATTGCTCAAATGTCGCCTCCAGATATGCGGCTGCCCATTCAGTATGCGTTAACCTATCCCGACCGGATTGAATGTCCGTGCCCCGATACGGATTGGCAAACCCCGATGAATCTGGAATTTGCTCCGCCAGATTTCGACGTTTTCCCAGCACTTAAGCTGGGTTTTGAAGTGGCCGAAAGTGGGGGCACCAGTGGAGCGATTTTAAACGCAGCAAACGAAGTCGCCGTACAGCGATTCTTAAATCATCAAATTCGGTTCGATCAAATTCCAATGCTATGCCAAGACATATTGAATCATCATCAATTTGATTCCAGTCCCACGTTGGCTGCACTAGGGGAGTCCGATCAGTGGGCTCGCCAGCAGGCCGAAAAATGGCAGGGAGGATCGTCCACAGCACCGTAAAACGGTCTGATCGCTCAACCGATTCGGCCTCTCTCAAATACGACTTAAAACAGCTTGTCATCGCGAAATCTGCTGAAAAAGAAGCATTTTCGATGCTGATGATGGCGAACACCAAACAGTAGTCTCACAAAGAACTGCTGAGGCATTGCAGATTACCTCAAACGTGTCAGAATTCATTCGATTTGCTCGACACAAGACTTCGAAATTCGCCTCGCGATCCTGCTATCAGTAGGTGAGCTGGCCTTCTCAATCAACACAACAGTAACGTTTATCTTCACAGACAGATCGTTTCATGGATCATCTTCTACTTTTCGCCGCATCAGACCTGATTGGCACCGTGACAAACGTCCTTTCGGTTGTCCTCGGGCTGGGTGCCGTCATCTTCTTCCACGAACTGGGCCACTTCGCCGTCGCGAAATGGTGCGATGTCCAAGTGGAACGATTTAGCATGGGAATCGGACCGATTATCTGGAGTCGCCAAAAGGGCGAAACAGAATACGCGTTGTCTGCATTGCCGTTCGGTGGTTATGTCAAAATGCTTGGGCAAGACGACATGGACCCCAATCAGATGACCAGTGATGAGATCGCCGAAAATCCTCGCTCGTTTTCATCCAAATCCGTCTGGCAGCGAATGGCCATTATTTCGGCCGGAGTCATCATGAATGTCATCACGGGATTCATGTTTTTTGCCGCATCCTACTGGTTTGGAGTTCTAGAAATCGAACCGGTTGTCGGTGCTGTGATTCCTGGTGCTCCCGCATGGACAGCCGGGCTAGAACCCGGTGATCGAATCGCCGAAATCGATGGCGAAAAGGTCACCACTTACAACGATATTCAAAACATTGTCGTGTTATCCAGCACAACAATGAAGCTGACCGGAACAAAAGCTAACGGCGAGCCTTTGAACCTGATGGTCACTCCAGAACAAGGCCAAAAGCTTCGTACGATTGGCATCACGCCTCCACTGAAAACGACTATTGATTCGCAAGTCGAAGGCGACATCGCCATTCGAGGATCAGCTGCGGGCGAAGCAAAGGCCGACTTTCAACCGGGCGATCACGTGACAGCGATGAACGGAGAGCCAATCGCCTACCTTCACGAAATGCGTCGATTCAGTGCGATCTTTGCCGACCAAGATATCAATTACACGGTTGAACGGTTGTCTCACCCAGAAGACCCTAAGTCGGAAACAACCACTGTCACAGTGACGGTGCCACCAAAGCAGGTGAAGTCGATCGGGCTAAGAATGGCCATCGGTCCTGTGACGGCAATCCAAAGTGACAGCATTGCCGACGCGGCAGGACTGCAAATGGGAGATCAAATCACCAAGGTGAACGACCTCGAAGTTGGCAAAGACATCGATCCGTTGCGGCTTCCCAATCATCTGGCGTCCTTGGCTGATTCTGAAGTTGTGTTGGAGGTCAAACGACAAACCGACAACGGACTTGAAGACGTATCGATTACCCTGACGCCAGTATCCGGTTTGCCGCCCGTGCAGCACCCGCAAACTCCGACCGGCTCTTTGATTGCTCCATCAATTGGAGCTGGTTTTCATGTGCAGAATAAAATTGCGATCGTTGAAGAAAGCAGCGAAGCAGCCACCGCAGATCCCGGTTTTGCACCAATGCAAGAAATCACCAAGATCGAACTCCAACATCCCAATCCCAAAGATTTCACCCCCGACGCGTTGGGCGACAAAAAAGACCCTGAAGTCATTGATCTAGAAGAAGCCGCCGAAGAAATCAAAAAAGCGGGTGGCAAAGAAATGGTGAATTGGGCATGGGTCTTTCTTCAGATCCAAAACGTTCCTCTGCGAGAAGTTCGCCTGCATGTGACTCCTGCAGATGATAAGGCAAAGCCGTTTGCCGTGCTGCTGAAACAGCAGAACGAAGTGGAAGGTTGGTATTCGACCACGCGAGGCATTCGAGGTTGGCAGTACAGCCAATTTCAACAAACGGCGTCTTCTTTTGGTGAAGCCATGAGTCTTGGGTATGACGCCACCAAAACGGCGGGCATGAGAATCTATATGACTTTGAATTCTCTGTTTTCTGGCAACTTGTCTTACAAGGCTTTAAGCGGCCCATTGGGAATTGCCAAAATTGGCTACTTGGTTGCAGATAGTGGATTCACCAAGCTGCTTGGATTCCTTGGATTTTTAAGCATTAACCTTGCGATCTTGAACTTCCTACCGATCCCCATTTTAGATGGCGGCCACATGGTGTTCCTAATCTATGAAGCAGTCGCTCGTAAAGAACCAAGCCCCAAAGTCATCGCGTTTGCTCACGCCGTGGGACTTGTGTTCATTGTCGGACTCTTCATGCTGGTGATGTATCTGGATATCTGGGTCAATCGTCTGGGCAACTAACAGCGTTGTTGGTGCCACCGAACGTCTGTCGCACGAATGGCACAGTCGTATGTCCTAAACTGTTTTACTCGAATGAGTTATCTCCAGTTTCGAGTCGGTCTCTGAGTTGTTGCCTTGGCTTCATCATGAGGTTGTAGTTGCTGGGGCGTTTTTTTCTCACACGAGGTTCAAAACGCCCTGGTCGATTGCCCACGATGAACTTGCAAATTTGCCTAAGTCGACCCAAACAATAAGCAACACGTGACGAGTATGACTTCTCGTTAACCACGTCCCAAGACGCCAGCACAAACTGGCAACAGCTCACAAAACTGATGTCTCGTGGACGCTGATCGCACACACTCGAAGCGC
This sequence comes from uncultured Planctomycetaceae bacterium, assembly GCA_964441085.1. Classification (GTDB taxonomy): domain Bacteria; phylum Planctomycetota; class Planctomycetia; order Planctomycetales; family Planctomycetaceae; genus Fuerstiella. Next base: position 3,668 of record CAYTUE010000120.1, on the reverse strand, counting down.
CGAGTGCCGTCGTGTAGGTTCGCCCGAACTGATTTTTGTGCCGGTGAAAAACAGCGGCCACCCGTTCTTCGGAAAGAAGACTAGCAAAAGGCAAACCAGACGCACCCAGAAATCCAGCAACCGCATGTCCGAAATTGAACTTGCCATGACCGGCTGCTTCAGAAGAAAATGCCATAAGAAAACCCTCCTTGGTTTCACTGGTATTAAGACAGTGCCAAGGAGGGTTTAAGCCTATATGATGCCTTGGAGAGCATCACTGCAAGATCAATTCTCTTGCGTTACGAATTCTTACAAGAAAACGTAACTTGCAAATAGGACGGGTCTGTAATGACAACGCACTGAGCATAAAACGACTGTACCATTCGACCGTGGCCCTTGTTAAGCGTAGAGTGGCTCGTCAACTGCCGCTGTCGCTGAGCCTCGGTGTAGGGGGGAAAAGCCGGGCCTAAAGTCGGCTTCGATGGCTGACCTCAAGTCCGGTTGGTTGTCTTTGACGGTGAACAAGTAGTCGCCTCCAGCGTCAACGATTTGCTGGCAAACCTCTCGCTGGCAGAACATCGCATCGCCGGTGATGACGGTGCCTCGGAGGACGATCGTCTTGAGTAGCTCCAAGGCAGCTTTGTGTTCGTTAGTTTCAGCGGGCATCTTCAGTTGGCTCAGCACCGATCCGGTGGCATGATCCAGCAGCGATAGCAAATGCAAGCTTCGCCCGTGCTGCTGCATGGCACCTCGTAGTGTTTTGCCGTCAATCGCGATGGCTTGTCGTGCTGCCCAAGCATCAGCAGGTGCCTCCAACTCACGAGCTTCAAGCACGTCGTTGACCCATTGGCCAATCACCGACTCCAGCGTTTCAGGCGGCAGTTTCAGCAGCAAGTACCGAAAACCGTTGGTCGTCGGTGGCTTGCGAAGAAAGCCAAGTTGATGCCAGAAACTGGCTTCTTGCTCGTGGATCCACTGAGCAATCGCGGTACAACCTTGCGCTCCGGCAAGAATCCCGCAAACAATCGCTGCCAGCATCGCCGGCAGTTGGTGGCGTCGTCCCTTTCGCCGGCGTGGATCGGAAATCGTTGCAAGCAATGCAAGCAGATCTCCCCGTGCCGGACTCTCCATCAGCTATCTCCGTAATGTACATGTGCAATCCGTTAACACTCGGAAAACAACTACGAAACAACTCGCATACAGGTTCAACTTTTGATTCGCCCTGGAGATTCCGGGGCCCTCACTCACGGGTCGGGTTGGGAAAAACGGTTTTGAAATACCCTCTGGGCAGCAATTGCTACTTCGATTTGCCCAGCGATTCTTTTTCGGCTTTGAATTGATCCAAAATTAACTGGTACCCTTTGTTTCTACCGTCCGAATTGGTGACCGCGATAGTCTGGGTTTCAATCGCCGCACTGAGATCGCCAGCGGAGTGTTGCATACGGGCGAGCGTGCTGAGGTAGTATGGATTGTCGCTATCCTCGTTGACTGCTTTTTGAGCCAACGCGATGCCATGCGCAAATAGACTTCGAGGCTGTTCTTTGTTGACTTTGCTTTGGTTGTAAATGCCTCTTGCGATCCTAATCAGACCGACTGCGGGAAAAGAGTTGTCACTGGCAATCAACGCAAGCGTTTCGGCAGCCTCGTCGAATTGTGATTCTTTCAGTTGCAGTTCGTTCTGAAGGCTCAGGAATTGCCGCTGCGCTTTCTGGCTGACGTTTGGATATAGTTCTTTGATCAGTGCAAGGGCTTTGATGTTTTCGCCCGCGTCAACACAGTCGTAAAGCGGAGTGGTGACAATGTAAGACTTCATGCCGTTGAGTTTGGACATGGCCAATGTGTCATCGGCGAACTCTTCCATCGCTAGTTCAATCGCTTTCAGAGCTTCTTCGGGTGGAGCGGATTTGTAAATGGGAGAGATGCGCGACAGCATTAAATCTCGCTTTTGTTCCAAGTGATACGTTTCGGCAAACGCAACTCGGTCCCACGAATCGTTTACAATCGACTCGAGGGCTTTATCCATCTTGTTAGGATGCCCCATCCATTCGATGAGCCCGGTTTTGCCGACAATGTAGGCGGCTGGGATTCCACGCCGTCCGGCGGCCCGATGGTAGTCATGGTAGACCGACTTGTCCGGGTCGGCGGTCAAGCAGTAGGCGGCGGTCAGTTCCGCGTACGTCTTGGGGGTTAGCTCCGAAGTAGGTGTGCTGTCCCGTGGTTTGTAGTCTCGTTTCAAAAACGTTTTCACTGTTTCGAGATCTTCGTTGCTGACGCTGACGATCTGAACATTTTTGTCGCTGTACTTTGTTTGTATTTCAGCCAAATGTGGCATCGAACCAATACACGGCACGCACCATGTTGCCCAAAATTCGATCACATAAACCTTGCCCGGTTTGAGATCGGTAACGGCGCCATGCTTTCCGCCGGCATCGCTGACCCAATGTTCGATATCGATCGGAGCAGCGGGTGATCCGATTTTTAACGGCTCAGGCTGAGGGGATTCTTCCGGAGTAACGACCTCCGGCGAGCTTGCGCCGGAGGTCGTGGAATGGTTTTGAGCAATGCCGACACTCGTTGTGAAGGTCAAACAGAGAATACAGAATACGCCGCCAAACAATCGGTAATCCATTGTGGGGTCCATGAAATAAGTTGAGGGTTGAGTAACTCTTTAACCACCGGAAACGGTGGTTTTGAAGTTCTTGATTTCTCAGCATTGTAGTCGTTGCTGGCTGAGCATCCAACAATTTCAGGATTCTCACGGAGGCAATTCCAAAGATGTCGGTGACATCTACTGCAGCGTCGTACTGTCATCGATCATCACGAGCGCCGTTTTCAAAGCACCGTCGGTTCAATTTTAAAGACGACTCACAACGTTCAGGCTCATAACGGATATAAGTTGCATCAAGCCATTGCAGCGGGAGGGCTGTGCCTTCAACTTACATCCGCCTAGAGACCACGTCCGGCAACAAAGTCATTTACTGGTTTCGACCAGTTCCTTCACAATGGCAGGAGGAACAAAGTAACTGCGGACTCGGCTGTGCCGTGGGGGAGTCAAACGGTACCATACATCTGTCTGTGTTTCGATGTTTGAAATCAACTGGCTGTTTTGTGTGCGGGAGTTGATCGAAAGTGAAGATCCGGCAGATTTCGACGCACAGAGCTTCAAATCCCGTTATGAGCACAGCGGCGAGCTCAAGGAGATGCTGCACTGACACTTAACCAGCTGTCTTCGTCTACATAAACACCTTGGCAGCTTAACGTTGGCCGGAATGATGCTGGCGGCCTTGCTGTTCTGCATGAGATTTCATGTTCTCAGACTTTCCCGCACACGTGCTGCGGCCAAAATAATTACGCCAGTTCCAAACCAAATCCTTAAACATGCTGCATTCCACTCCGTGCTTCGATAACACGGCAGCAACATGCTTGGGAACGGCTTCTTGGCCACCTAGAGATTCTCGAACAGACGTCCAGCGAAGCAATGCGGCGTAGTCTTTCATGGACATGTTCAAGAAGCCACGATCACTACAACGAAGCCCGTCTGAATGCACTTCCGGATTGGCTGCCAGAGTGTCGTTCATCGCCAGCGGGGCCAGCCAAGCATCTTGAATGACTCTGCGGCCTGTTGGGTTTCGCTTCTTCTTTCTGCGTTTCTCTTTCAGCTGTTCAACAGGAGTATCTCGAATTTCTTT
>CAYTUE010000119.1:9331-11863 GCA_964441085.1 uncultured Planctomycetaceae bacterium | reverse complement strand
TTTTTACGATCGTTCCGGAAACAGAAATGGATTTCCCTGCAAGGGACGGCTTCCAGCCTTTCGCAGCAATTAATTGAACCGCAACGCCGCTTTCTAAAAAATTGGCGGCGGGTGATTCTCCCGGTTGCGCTACCCCCTCGAACGTCAAACTGCGTCCAGCAAATTCGTCAGGTCTCAACGGCGCGTCTTTGATTGGGGTCACTGTTTTAACGCGAAAGTTGCAGACTCGATTGAGGCCGCCAAGCCGAGCGTTCAAAATTGAACCGCTCATGCGAAAGCATCCATTCGTTTTGGTCAACAATTTTCTGAAGCGTTCCCTGTCACCCGTGTTTTGTGAGATCAGGTGAAATTCAAGAGCGTGTAAATTCGCCCGTTGATTGATTCTGAGAACTTTGATTTTCGCAAAACCATATCCATGATAAATGTCGTTACCGAGGTAGCGGCCTTCGATTGTGACGGCCTCCTCAAACTGAAACGTTTGCCCGTCTACCTCAAGCGAATCTTGACCAGAGCGAACCTGCGCCTCTGTCGTACCAGCAAAGACGGACAAAAACGAAACCAGAATGATCGTCAAATAAAACTTCATCTACCTTCTCCCGTTTTTTCTAAACTCGATCTGGCGAAATTTTAGCGTTCGATTCCGATTCGGCAATCACAAAGGTCAGTCCCGAAATCATCGGACGTTTGTCGTCTCAACTGATCGGTCTTCTGCGGGTGTGAAATGTGCCACGCACGTGTATGTTCCTCACCTGTCGTTAAGTGATGATGTGTCTATAGACTATGTGACGATGTGACATGCAAGGTAAGAAAGATGTAAAAACAGGACCATTGCCAGTTTCTTGTCGTTTCAAGCTGGGTTCTGCAGGCAGTGTGAAGTTTGGTGACTGGCAATCGTGCAGAGACGACACTTTCGTGATTGTTATTTCTGTCGAATTTGCTAGATTTCTAGGTGCTGTTTTGTTCTTGAATGATGACAACACCCTAACGTTTTCAGTAGTCAGTTGACGTGACACAATCATCCTGCAAAAGCTTGGAATCCGTGGTGCGAGCGGTAAGCGTTCGGATGTGGTTGCGTGTGTGCGTGCAGAACTTCACTCAGGTGCTGTTTTGTGTTTCAGCGGTTGTCCTGCTACTGGCAATCAGCCGCAGCGTCATTTTGTTTGATCGCTGGTTTGCGATCAGCTGTGTTTGCGCCTGCGGATTTCTTTGGCTAACTTGGAAGACCGTTCGAGAGGGGCGAGTTCTTCGAGATCCGATCCTGGCGGCTCGCCAGATTGATCTGCAAGCTGCTTTAAATAACCGGATCACGACTGCTGTTGAATTATCGAAGGCTGATTCTCGCCCGATCAATCAGTTGTTACTTGAAGACGCTGCTGTTTGTCTTCAGCGAATTCATCCAGCTACGATTGTGCGTCTGCCATCGGCTGCTTTCCCGCTGACAGCCGCAGGCGCGTTGCTGGCGGCGATATCGCTGCTGTATTTTGCTCCTAGTTTGTCGGCATCCGCTGTTGCCAAAGGCACTCTTCAAGCGTCTCATCGTCCGTCCCATTTAAATCGCTTAACCGACATTTTAGAAGCGGTTTTAGCGGACCTGAGATCCGCTGCCGCTAGGAATCCATCGGAACGGTATGATGCGTTGATTCAACAAACTGAAAACGCGCTGCTGGAAGTCCAAGATGGCAACCTGTCGACTGCTCAGGCATTTCTTCGGTTGTCAGAACTCCAACAGCAGATGACTGACCGAAATCCAGATTCTTCGCAGGCAAAGGCAGCGTGGCAAAAGGTAGCAAAGGCTTTCGAATCCACCGTTGCAACAAGCGACGTCGCCGCCCTTTTCAAGTCACAGCAGTTTGATTCCGCCGCCTCACAAATCGCGGAACTTACCGGAACGTCATTATCGCCTGCCAAACTGTCTGAAGCAGAAGTGACTTCTTTTAGCGAAAAGCTAGCTGACGCGGCAGGTGAGACCAACGACAAAAACCTCGCCGAGATTTTGAACGGGTTGTCATCTGCAATTTCGGAAGGCAAAATCGATTCTGCTGATCAGCACATCCAAGACCTCGCAGCAGCATCTGGCAAACATCAGGTGGAATTAGATCAGGCGGAACACCTTGACGGACTTGCACAGCAGCTGGAAGTGGGAAAGCTGCAGTTGGCCGTGACCAGCAATCGTAGTGGCGACGGGCAAATGGGAGGCGCAGGCTTGAATCAAGAAACAGGCCGTTCAGAGGGGAATACCGGAGCCGACAGTCAAAAGGCGGGAGCCAAAACGGCGGGCAACGTGAATGGGCCCAAAAGTGACTTGGCTGAAAATCAAGCTGCCACAAAGCAACTTGCAGAACTGCAGGGACAATTTGGTGAAGAGGGGCAGGTTGAGCTGAAAACAAAATCCACTGATGAGCGACCGGAATTCGAAATCAATCGCAAGATTCAGTCGGTGCTAACAGAATATTCGCGTCAGCTGGAAGCGGATTTAAAACAACAGCAAGTTCCGGCAGGGCACCAAGGCATCGTTCGCAAATACTTTGAATC
>CAYTUE010000119.1:0-9231 GCA_964441085.1 uncultured Planctomycetaceae bacterium | reverse complement strand
CAGCGAACACAGGTAGTCAGCGAGCACAAGTAGTTGGTGAGCACAGATCGTCGGTGACGAGTCCCCCCTACGACTTCCGATTGCAGAGCGACTGTCAGTGAATCGTGGTGCTGAAGTCTCGCATGTCACTGATCTTTGCAGCAGGCGAACTGCCGTCAGTTCTGGAAGCCAGAGACAACGATTGGCCTGTTTTTTTAGATGCTTGAAGGGCCATGTTGATGCGGTGACTGGATTGTCCTGAGGCAAAAGTGTGCCGATCGGCTACCGTTTTTCAGTTTTTGTCGGTAAGGTCGCTCGCCGGTGAAATGTTCAGATGAACACAGCACCAAATTTGCTTTGTTTAATTTGCGGTGGCACATCGTGAGACACTTTGGGCTTAATGCATCTGGTAGGAAATTTTCATGCAATCGCGCAATGCTCGGCTCGGCCTGAGACTGTTTGCCATTTACTTGGCCCTGTACGCAGGGTTTGTCGGCATCAATACCTTTAGTACGGAAACGATGGAACTAAAACCCTTCGCCGGGATCAACCTTGCGATTTGGTATGGATTCGCGTTGATCGTCGCGGCCATTGTCCTGGCTTTGATTTACGGTTTCCTGTGCGATCCGACCGAGGTGTTTTCTGAAACGACTTCGAGATCGGAATCTTCCGATGCCACAGCTGATGTGAGCAGCACTCAGGAAGGGGAACAAGCGTAATGATTCATGAAGCATCTCATCTTGCCATTGCCTTGTTTGTGATTTTTGTTGGCTTTACGTTAGGCCTGAGCTTTTGGCTGGGACGTAAGGCGAAATCTTCTGAAGGTTACTTTGCAGCTCACGGACAGATTCCGTGGTTTGTCAATGGAATCGCGTTCGCAGGAGACTACTTATCGGCGGCATCGTTCCTTGGGATTTGCGGAATGATTGCCTTTTATGGCTACGACGGGTTTCTGTATTCGATCGGCTACTTGGCCGGTTGGGTGGTGGCATTGTTTGTCGTTGCGGAACCGATGAAAAGACTTGGAAAATTCACGTTCGCTGATGCGTTGGACGCGAAGTTTCAAAGTCGAGGAATCAAATTGGCCGCCGGCATCAGCACCTTGGTTGTCAGCGTGTTTTATCTGATTCCACAAATGGTGGGCGCAGGCGTATTGGTACAACCGTTGCTGAATCTGCCGCATTGGGTTGGAGTCGTGATGGTGGGAGCCATCGTGATGGCAATCGTTGTGACAGCAGGAATGGTGTCGACAACGTGGGTTCAATTTTTGAAGGGTTCGTTGCTGGTTGTGTTCAGCGCGATCCTCACTTGGATGATTTTAGACAAAGGGTTTGAAGTCAAAGAAGGCGGACAAGACGGTTACGTTTTTCGTACCTTGGGGCCAATGACTTTAGACCAGATACCAGATGAAGTTGGCAAGCAAAAAGGCGGGGTCACAGGGACTCAAGTTCGAACAGATTCGGGAATCGACGGCCTGAAATACGTCCGAATCGACCGTAAGGACTCTGCACCCACCTACTGGATTGTGAAACCTAGCGACGATGACCTTGTCACGTTGCAGGAAACTCAAACTTTGCAGAAGTTGGCCGATGGCACAAAGCTTGTGAATGGTCAGCCTCAAGGAACTATCAAGGGAGAAGCGGACCTACATCCTGTTGGGCACATTACCAAGCTTCCAGATGGAAAACAGAAGACGGGACCGCTGAGCCTGTCTTCGTTCTTCAGTACCTTGCAAGACAGTGAAGTTGTCCTGTGGTCACACTTTGATATCCGTTCAGAAGGCGAAGCCAGTACTCGCATTTACTACCAGAAGCTGAAATCAGGATCTGAAGTGTTGCGACCTGGCGAACATCCAAAGTTTGCGGGAATTCGTAGTGATGACATTTTGGGCAAATTGAACTTTCTGTCTTTGATGCTGGCGTTGTTTTGCGGCACCGCATCATTGCCGCATATTCTGATTCGCTACTACACCGTGAAAGACGCCAGCGCTGCTCGCAAAAGCACGATCGTGGGAATCGCCTCGATCGGATTCTTCTATGTGTTGACTCTGTACATGGGGCTGGGAGCAATGACCAGTGGTTCAATGGATTTAACCACAAGTAACATGGCGGCTCCCTTGCTGGCAAAAAGTATGAGCACTTGGTTGTTTGCTGCAATTTCCGCCATTGCGTTCACGACCGTGTTGGGCACTGTGAGCGGATTGATTTTGGCATCTGCCGGAGCCGTCACTCACGACCTGTTGATCCATTCGTTTGGTTGGAAGCTGGACGACAAGCAGCAAGTGAAAGTTGCGAAAATGTCTTCCATCGTTGTGGGGCTGATTGCCATTGTCCTAGGAATTCAATTCCAAGGTTTGAATGTCAGCTATTTGGTAGGATGGGCCTTTAGTGTGGCGGCATCCGCAAATCTTCCATCGTTGATTATGATTCTGTTTTGGAACAAGACGACAAAGCAGGGAGTCATCACAGCAATCATTGTGGGGATGTGCAGCTCGCTGGGCTGGATTTTGCTGAGCAAAGACACGTTTAAAAACGTGTACGGGATGACGGACTATACGGGCTGGACAGTGCCCTTCAGTCAGCCAGGAATTGTGACGATTCCGCTGGGCTTTTTGACTTTAATTCTGGTGTCACTGATGACTCAGAAAAAAGCATCTGCCTAGCAAGGGGCTACAGCACCTGAACAGCAAACGGATGAGAAAAAAAAACGTCCGTGCTGGCGACCATGGGAGTCGTCAGCGCGGGTTGCTTTGCCCCTCTTTGTTGTCTTGTGCCGTGCTGTGCGATGACTTATACAGAGCACTATGTCTAGTGCAGGGCTGTTTCAGGGCTCAGTTCAGAAACGACCACTGTGTGGTCCATTTCTTCCACAACGTCGGCCTGTTCTTCGGACACTGATTCGCCGGTGAATTCTTTGCGGTGGTACTCCACTTGTTCGTTGGGAGTATGGTTGCGAACGGCTTCATCATTCAGAAGGAAGGACCCATCTGCTTGCACATTAAAGAACATGCGGAACCAAATCATTTGTTCTACGTTTGGCTGAGGATTATGCAGAATGATTTGAATGCCTTCCTCATACCATTCATACAGCATGCCAAAGAAACCGCTGGGAATGTATTTGACCGACTCAAGGTTCACACCAATGCTGCGATAGCCATCTCGTGCGATCATTTCGGTCAACACTTCTCGAAGAAGGGCTAAGTCAGCTCCGTCCCAGATTTCAATTTGGTCCAAGCCCACTGTTGCACAGTGGCCGTCGATCTCAACATTTAGTCTCTGCCGCTTTTTCGGGTTCATCATCAGTGGTGGTCATCCTGCTGTGCTTACTCGTTGCATCAACGCTTTGAGGGAATTCAACAGAACAGCAAACAGCGAACCGAAACGAGAATGTTTCGTGACCGTTTCCGCATTTGCGCCGCAACATGTTGCACAGAAACAGTTTACGAAAACGCCACCAGCCAGTGGTGAGTCAACGCCAGCCAACTTTATGTTTCAATAAACCCACATCATCAGGACAAATGATGCAATTGGGCAGCAATTCGACCACATGGGGAGAGGCCGAATCACGCACGCACCAAGGTGATTGGGCTGAGTCGAGGTGTCGCCAAAAGAGTGACGATTCTGCTCAGGAGAGGATTGTCGAACCGTGTTTGCCCACTGGATCTGGCAGGTTTCCAATGGAACCTGACGAAAACAACATCTCGTCGGAGTGACCCAAATTCAATGATCTTCTGTCCAAATATCTGCCAATGAGCAAGATCTGTTGTCGTTGCGGACTATCTCAAATTCACCACACCGTCTTGCTGTGCACCGTCTCGCTGTGCGCCAGTCCGTTTGCACCAGCCCCCGACCGGTGCAAACTTCAGCCAAGCTGCCGAACGCTGAGCAGCGAATGCCCGAGAAGCTCGGCAATCGTCAAAAGCAGCCGCAGGCAATTCTGATCATCTTTTTTGGTGAGTCACCACGCCTACTGTTTGTCTAAGGACTTCAATTCGTTCATACTGAATCACTTGACGTAAGTGATGACCTACCGACATCTTATTTAAGTCCACATTTCATGACACGTTTCATTTTCACGTTTTCTTTCGTTGCCTTCGTGTTAATCGCGCAGTGTGGGTGTCGCCAAAAGAGTAAGTCTCCCTATCAACCTGCCACGCTGCAGGAGATTCGAGATCCAAGTCAAGCTGCATCTGTCAACACCGAAGTCACCGAGGAGCAGGCGCAGGCATTCGCAGCGCGACTGCACACAGCAATTTCCAATAACGATATTTCAACCGCAACCAACTTGGTCCTGGTGAGTCGAATTGTCGACCGAGTTGTTCATGCACTAGATCTCTCGAGTGGTGATGAGACTGGATTTCGCAAGGGAATCAACGGGAACAATCCGATTAAAATCATGATGGTCGAGCTAGCAGCCGCGGTAAACCAAGGAGGGACTTATAAACTTATACGAACGGCCGTTCGAGGCAACGCAAGGCACGTGATTTTTCGATTCATCGATGTCGATCAGTCGATGAACTATCACGATATTCGTTTAGTGCTTGATGGCGGAACGGTGAAAGGAGATCAACTTTTCGTCGCCGCCACTGGAGAATCTCTTACAGAGACTTTGATCGCCGCCGTTCGCCCTGCAATTGAAAGCCAGCAGTCACTTACAGGACGGATTAGCGGTGACGCGGATCAAAAAGTGAAGGACTTGGAAAAGCAAAAGGAAATGATGCTGGCTGCTCAGGCTGGTGATTCGGCCAAGGTACAACGGCTCTATAAAACATTGCCAAAGGAAGTCCAAGACCAGAAAGCCACTCAGATTTTTCTTGTTCAAGCGGCTCAAACTCTACCGGACGAGCAATACGTGGCAGCAATGACTGAGTTTGCTAATCGGTTCCCTGGTGACCCGTCGGTTGCTTTGATGTCGTTTGACCGAGCGATCCTGCAAGAAGATCTGGAAGGTCTCAAGAGCTGCATAGCTGATTTAAACAAGTGGACTGGCGGAGATGATTACCTCACTTTAATGTCGGCTGCCATCGCTGCCCAATGGGGAGCCACTGACTATGCGAAGCAGCTGTATCAAAACATTGACTCAGCCACAATCAATGATGCGGTAACTCACGAATTCAGACTGACAGCTGCTCTTCTAAGCAAAGACTATTCTGTTGTGGTCGAAGAACTACGAATTATGGAAAGTGAGTACGACGTAATCTTTCCTTTGCATACAGAACCCGAGTTTGCAGACTTTGTTAAGTCTCCAGAATTTGCAGAGTACAAGTCAAAGTAACGGTTTTGATTTCGGATGCACTCTTTGATTTCAACCAATCGGGAAACAGGGCTGATGCCAGTTAAGCAACTGGTTATGATGACCTGATGTCGAATTTCATTGGCAGTAAGCCTCTCACCACAACAAGCCTCACCGTCAGTTTGGTAGCATCCTTCAATGGTGGCATCCTTTAATAGTCGCTACCATTCTGGTGTCGCTGTGGCTAACAATTGACGAGATCCCCTTCGTCTGGCCTCGCTTTGCGGACGAATTTACTGAGTGTGAAATTGAAGCCAATCACATGAGCTCAATTGGGATTTCGATCGACTTTTTGCGTCCAGGGTGGCTCTTTGCCATTCTGATTGCGCCTGTGATTTGGCTTTGTTTTGTCCGTTCGCTGGCACCCTTGTCGCGGTCAACCAAAATACTTCTGTGTGCATCACGAATCATCGCGTTTTGTTGCGTCGTTGTCGCGGCTGCGACACCGCATTATCTCAAGCAAAGTACGGCCGTTTTTCCGGTCTTTGTTATTGATGACAGCGACAGTATCGACGATGCAGCCACTGCGATTGCAGATCATTTTCTGGCCTCCGCAACACTTGATTCGGCACCAGAAACTTACGCCATCCTGAAGCTCAGTGAAACCAACAGTGGAATCCAGCAAACGAACTTGCAGTTAGCAGTTCAGCAAGGAGCTGCATTGGTCCCCGAAGGTTTTGTGAGTCATGTCGTATTGCTGACTGAAGGTTTACAGACTCAGGGAAACCTCGCCAGTATTGCGCCAGCTCATACCATTTCGATTGTGCCTCTGCCCGCGAGTAATCGACCAGAGATCCAAGTTTCAGATGTTGTCGCCAAGGGGCAAGTCGACGTTGCCGAAACATTTTCCATCGAAGTCGAAGTTACCTCCAATGTGGATGCAATCATTCACGTTGACTTATTTGCTGATGAGTTTCGTGTTGAATCAAAGCGGGCAGCCATCAAACCGGGCAGCAATCGAATTGTGTTTACTCATGCCTTAGATGAAACTTCTGTTTTAACAGCTCGCTTAGTTCTTCCGCAAAAACAATCTGATCAAGTCATCACGCCCGTTCCTTCGAACAGCATCGATACGAACTTCGAAAACAATTTTGTGAGCAAGATCGTGACCGTTGCAGGGCCCACTCGGGTTCTCCTGATTGATCGAAATGTAAATGGTCTGCGAGATCTGAAATTTGCTCTTCAACAGCAACAGATTGATGTTGAAATTGTGCCTCCCGCGGGCTGGCCTCGAAACATCGCAGTACTTCAAAAGTACGACACGGTTGTGCTGTCAGATGTGCGAGCGACCGAAGTTTCTCAAGATCAAATGGAACTGCTGAAAACGTGGGTGCGAGATTTCGGAGGCGGTTTGGTGATGCTGGGAGGCGAAAATTCATTTGGCCTCGGAGACTATCACGGGACGGCGATTGCAGACATTCTTCCTGTGACTTGTGATTTCCAACAGAAGGAAGAAGAACCCGATTTGGCCATGATCATGGTGATCGACAAGTCGGATTCCATGACCGGCCAGAAAATCGCTTCTGCAAGGCAGGCAGCCTCAGCAGCCGTGGAATTACTGACAGATCGAGATCAAGTGGGAGTCATCGCGTTTGATGGATCTGCTTTTTGGGTTTCCGATCTTGTCAGCGTTTCTCAGAAGGCTCAAATCACGGATCGGATTGCTCGAATCCAGCCGGGGGGAGGAACTAGTTTGTACCCTGCTTTGCAGCAGGCGTTCGAACGACTGCGAACGGCGTCAGCAAAGCTGAAGCACGTTCTGGTTTTAACAGATGGACATTCGGTTCCCGGAGATTTCGAAGGCATCGTACAAGAAATGAGCGCAGCGAAAATCACTGTGTCGACCATTGGGCTAGGAGCTGCAGACAATGATCTGTTGCAAAAGCTCGCTGCGGTTGGTCGAGGTCGACATTATGAATCGACCAATGCATCCGAATTGCCTCAAATCTTTGCTAAGGAAACCATGAGGGTCAATCAACCAGCGGTGAAGGAAGAAGCGATCTTGGTGCAACAAGTTCGAACTTTACCAGCGGTATCCGACATCGACTTCGAAACCGCTCCTTTTTTGCTGGGGTATGTGGTGACATCTGCTCGACCAACCAGCGAAGTCGTCCTGTTGGAACCGGACAGTCAGGATCCGATTTTATGCTGGTGGAAATATGGTCTAGGCACGTCTGTGGCGTTTACATCTGACGCAAAAAATCGGTGGGCAGCGGAATGGTTGCAGTGGGAAGATTATTCACAATTTTGGGCTCAACTGATTCGCTTTAGCCGCCCTGTCGTTTCCAAAGAAACCGTGGTTTTGGATATCCAACAGGCCAACCGAAAGTTAACGATCACAATTGACGAAGTCGACGAATTTCGGCGCTCAGGACACCCCGCTTCGTATGGCGTTTTTATTGTTGGGCCCGACCAAAAAACGACTGAGATTGTTGTGGCTCCAGTGGCTGCTGGAATGTATTCGGCAACTTTTGAAGCACCCAAAAGTGGTGTGTACACTGTTCGAGTTCAGGAACAGACACAGTCTGCAAGCGTTTTGAATTCGGTGTCTCGCAGTGTGACCGTGGGATACGACGACGAACTGAAGTTGTTGCCCGCTAAAACTGAACTTTTGAAGTCGGTGGCTGATTCGAGTGGAGGGCAATTTTCCATTGCACCTGCGGATGTCTTTCAATCGATTCCCGGAAAGACGGCAACATCAAGCGTTCCTCTGGCAGCCACATTTTTATTTGCCGCCATTGTGATTTCCGTGGCGGATCTGATCATGCGGCGAATCGCACTGAACACCACGTCGTGAACCGTCAGGGTGAGAATTTTCTGTTGGTCGATGAGTTCAATTTTTAACGCAGTTTCTTGTTCGTTCAATCAGTTGCCTTTATGTCAAATCCTGTTCACACACTTTCCTCACCCGCGAAACTCAACTTGTTTCTTGAAGTCAAAGGATGCCGCCAAGACGGATTTCATGAACTCGAAACTGTGATGGTTCGGACATCTTTGTGCGATCAGATTCAAGCGTCTTGCAGATCTGATCAGCGCATCACGTTTACGGTTGTTGGAGAGCCTGCGTTGGTGGCAGATGTGCCGACTGATGAATCAAATCTGGTTCGAAAAGCAGCTGCCGCGTTTCAAGCAGCCACTGGGTTTTCGTCAGGCTGGAATCTTCAACTGACCAAAGTCATCCCCATGGAAGCGGGGCTGGCAGGAGGATCGAGTAACGCTGCCACAACGTTACGTCTGCTAAATCAGCTAGCGGGCGATCCATTGCAAACAGAACAGTTGCACACCTTGGCTGCGTCTTTGGGAAGCGATGTGAATTTCTTTGTGGAAGACTGCCAAGCGGCTGTGTGTACAGGGCGAGGCGAGCGTGTGGCTTCTTTTGCTTTGAAGTCGACTTTTTACTTTGTGGTGGGACGACCGGCTAGGGGCAATTCAACTCCTGCTGTCTTCGCTCAATTGGGCAAAGATTTCGAAGCAAACCAAGCGGCTCGTCATCAGACGAGTTTTGAAACTTCAGATGTCGTCGTGGCTGCGTTGAAGGCGGGCGACTTTCAGCAGTTGCAACTTGTCATGCTGAATCGACTGCAGCAGCCAGCTTGTCAGCTCAATCCAGAAATGGCTGAACTATTGGATCGAATGACTGAGATCTGTGAACGCCCGGCCATGATGTCGGGAAGTGGTTCCACTTGTTTTGTATGCTGTGAAGATGAAGCAGATGCCGTTTTGGTTTTAGAAAAAGTAAAATCTTTGAATCCAGATTTTTGCATGATCGTACAGACCTCGTAAGCCCATACAGGCGTTTACGAATAGCTGTTGGCTTCGAGAATCGGTATTCGCATGAACTCACTTTAAACGGAACGGATGTTTGAGTAATGTGTTTGGAGCAACAGTGTGTTCGCCGAATACAGCGCCGAATGCAGGGCCATCCATTGCAGCGACAGGACCAATGTTTCTGACCCTATT
>CAYTUE010000118.1:0-11915 GCA_964441085.1 uncultured Planctomycetaceae bacterium | reverse complement strand
TTTTAATACGTAGTCTGAATATGAATTGATGAAAGCTTTCTCAAAGTTCGCTGGGTAGCCAGGGCTACGTCTCGCGGCTTTCAAACCAATCATTGACACGAAAGAATCTTTCGCCCAACTTGCAGGCATTTCGTTAAGAGCTGTGACCGCGGCTGGCCATTGCTCGTTGATCATCAAGACCCAGAGTTCTTCGGTGAGGATTTCAGGGTTGTCGGGCTCGACGACTTTCAGCTTTTCGATGTCCGCTGTCATCGTTTTTGTGTCCTTGTTTTTGCGAGCGGACTTGATGCTTTGAAGTAGTTTACGGACTTTTTCCGCGTGAGCTTTAGCGGCAAAGATCGTGGCGGCGGCTTGCTTGGCACCTTCGTCGCCTGAAAGCATGGTCTCGATTAAGTCGTCGGTGAGCCGCGAAGCCAGCGTTGACTCTAAGAGTTTTCCATTTCTAACAATGAACGCATGAGGGATAGCTTTGGCTCCTGCGGGCTTCATCCACTGAGTTTCAAAGGCCCCTCCTTTACCGCCTGTGAAGGCGACCGGGTAGGCCATTCCATCGCCCTTCTTTTTGACGAATTTCACAACTTCGTTTTTGTCATTTTCGTAGACGCTCATGCCATAGATTCGCAAGCCCTTGTCGTAGTATTTATTGTGAAGTTCGTTCACGTGGGGGATCATGCCGATGCAAGGCCCGCAGAGAGTAGACCAGCACTCAAAGATATAGATTTTTCCGGGCTCAAAAGATTTGGGTGCCTCTCCCTGAATCCACTCGGCTTGCATAACCGCAGAAAGATTGACTTCAGAACCGACGACCAGTTTAGTTTGGGGGGCGGCTTTGGACTTCTCAGACTTCTTTGGAGCGACCGTCACGGCCTTGCCTTTTCCGGGCATTGATGAATCGTCTTGGGCAATGACTGGGGTCGCCGTCAAAACCAAAAAGTGAATGGTGAGTACGCTGCTAAACAATCGTCGATTCATTGTGGATCTTATCTGGATGATGAAAGGAAATAGGTATTCTATTGGTTCCTGGCCATTAACCGAACGCTCAAATGATACACTTCGATGGACGCGGATTTAAGGAACTTAGCGCCCAGAGCAGACCGATTCTGGCTATCGGTACTCGAACTGAACGGTTGCTGAAGTGTCAGTGTTGTTGACAGTCCGCACCCAGAAGGCAGAAAAGCTGGCAGGAAGTCGTACCGTTTTGTTGTGCCTGCTGGCACTTCAAGGCTTTTGTATGGCGTCCACAGTCCGTTTCCATTGATATCCACTTCCAGAGTGACCGTGATGGGCGAAGCGGCTCCGTGCGAAATTTGCACAGACTTTTCGTCATAGCCGGTCAATTAGATAGGCATCGGATGGTGCGGCGGCTTTGACTTCGGATTTCAGCCACGGCCCACCGATTTTCCAAATTTCCAAAGATCGTTGATGCCGCCGAACCAAAGTCTCGTGTCCAGCTTTGAGTCTTGGAAAATGTGAGGGACAAAACGGAGACAGGTCCATTTATTGACGAGCTGGACGGGAAAGTGTAAGACACGGACATGCCCTGAACTGCACGAGTATCGCCCGGTGGAATGGTATTCCATGTCCTGAATCGAGGCGTTGGTAAGAATCAGTTGTTCTTCAATGATGAAGACGACCTAGCGTTCGGACGCATCATCGCCGACACCTGGGAAAAGCGGTCGATGCGAATTCTGAGCGACTGCCTGATGCCAAATCACTGGCATTTTGTTTTGTGGCCTGAGAAAGACGGTGACCTTGGACAATTCATGCAGCGACTCACGGTCACTCAGGTAACACGGTGGCAGAAGCACTACAACATGGTTGGGTATAGCCACGTCTATCAGAGTCGCTTCAAAATGGCCGCTCTCCAAGCCGAAGGGCTGGCTGGACTACGTGAATGAAGCGGCCTGCGACTCGGAACTCGCTGCACTGTATTACAGCATCACTGTATCACAGCGTCGTGCGCGGAACACCGTACGGAAGTCCCAAGTGGAAAGAATCAACGGCAACAAACCGGACACTCCAATCAACAATGCGTAAGCCCGGACGACCGAAGAAGCTGTAAACTGGACCTGCCCCCTTTCTCGTTCGCCAAAGCGCCAAGGGTCTCCGTCGTTTCAGTCTGCCACCTCCCACCTGCCATTGGCTCGGTCTTTGTCCCTTCGACTTACTTCGCAGCACCAAAGGGTTTCGTTGTTGATTGAGCCGGGAGCAGCTTGTTCTGGACCGCCGACCTGAAGCAACGCGATCGCCTTGTCTTTTTGTAAGTGATACCCCAGCATCTGTAGCCGGGTATGATCGATTGACCGAGCAAGCGCAGAGAGCCTACGAGAACGTGGCATCGTACGCAGGTGGTCGCGACATGAGTTTTTGATATCAAGAAGCAGTTATTGGTCAGTCTGGCCTTGTTTGCTTTTCTCCGGATCGGGTTTGGCCTCTTTTTCTACTTTATCCGTCCCGACAATCATCGTCATCGGCTGGCTGGTGGCTAGGGAGGCAGCCTTGTCACTCCCAAAAGGGTGAACGCTACAGCGCACGCGAATCGTGTGTCGGCCGGGGGACAATTCGAGTGGTGTCCCGTCGTGCAGCCAGCGCTGGTCCAACGTCAATGGAAAGGATTCGTAGATACGTCCCGGCGGTAAAGGAGAACTCTTATATTCGAATCGTACTTGCCGGTACCACTTGCCATCGACTTCCAATTCAAATGCCTGGTCGGTTCGACCTAATGTGAGTTTTTCAATCTCACCTCGATTGACTACGGATATCAGAAACTGTGGAATCCGACTTGGGTTGGCTTGAGGTTCGGCCTGTCTTTGCAAGGTGACATCAACGCCATTGGACTGAACAAAAACCAGTTCGTATTGGCGGGTCTTGCGCAACAATGAACTTAACTCGCGGAGCTCATCCACTGTTTTCCCCATCGTTGCGGCCAACCGTTTGAGAGATTCAGCGGATCTAGCCTCCGACAGCATTCGGGTTTGCAACTCCTTGCTGAGCTGTTGATCGAGCCACGCGTTTAGGTCGCTCAGCAGCCGTTTTTCTTCTTCACTACCAATTTCCACGAGTTGCGCGTTCGGCTTGGCAGGGGAATCTGCCCCGCTAAACATGCGTCCCAACGTCAGGTTACCGGCGATCTTCCAGCTGGAACCCTCGACGGGGAGTCGATCACGGTCGTCAAAACACACGCGGATTGGCTTTTGATCGGGACGATGCAATATGAACGCAGTTGTGCCTCCGTCCTGGTAATTTTGTACATCGATAACTTGGGACGCAATACGTACATTCTTCACCCCCGCCGCCTTCGCCAGCTGGAGGGCCACTACAACCATCTGATAGGGAACTTCAGGGTCTGCGCGAACCAACAGCTCACGCGTTGGGTGAGCCTCTAATTTCTCTTTCAAACTTTGCTGCAACTGATCGATGGTGAGGAACTCATGATCCAAAGAATAGCCAATACCGCCCGGTGAAATTTGCCCACCGCGTTCTTTGGAGATGATCAGCAACAGCTCGTCGGCAAAGTTCTCGGCCGCGGTGATCGGGTGAGTTCCTTCAGAGACTTCTGGGAGAATCACATTTCCAGTTTTTGCGTCAACTCGGCGGTAGACCGCGGATTTGTCGTTTGGGAGTTCGATACGAAAGGCGTTTTGGTCAATCCATTCGATAGGCTGCGTTGAATCTTCCTGCCCATCGAACTGGCGGGTGAGCAGGTTGTCCTCCAACTGCCACGCGCCTCGCTCGGGATCAGCTGTTCGCTCGCCGATTCGCTTCTCGTAAATCCCATTGGCGGAGAAAGTGTGGAACACCGGCATGATCGCACCGCCACCCACCCATTCGCCGACGATTCGATTCTTTGCGTGGTTGACCTGGATACCCAGCACCTGGAAAGGGTCGCCGTTAAATGGTCCGAAGAATGTGCGAAAACTCGACCCGACTTGATCACGCTGGACCCAAAACTGGTTGAGGTCGGGACGTTCGTAGATGGTGGTGTCGAGGGTGGCAATGGTGACACGAACATCCTTGCGAATCTCATAAGACTTTGATCCTACTGGTACTGCTACCCAGATCTCCGGAAGCTCAGACACATTTTTGATTCCGATGGCCCCAGCTTCCTTGTAGGTGATGTTGTCCCACTCACGCAACACTCGGGCGTGTTCGTTGTCAGGCTTCAAACGATCCCACCGCAGGTTATTGACAAACAGATCAACGGCGACTGCCTGGGCGCCCTTCTGCCCCGCCAAATTGTCGGAATTGACTTCTCCGACTTCTTTACCATCTTCATTTTCATCTTCCTCAATTTCCACTGAATTTTCGACCTTATCTTGGCGGTCGGACGCTGCACGGGCAAACGTGATCGCCGTAAAGGCAATGCCGACCATCAACAACACCGTCAACCACAAACTGGATTTGCGATAAACAAATTCCGACCCAGGCCCGCCAACCAGCCGACGCACACGACTCAGCAATGCCCCGCCCGTTGCGGCCAGAGCAGGCGAAGCAACACGCTGCTGTTCCAGCAAAGTCAAAGCTCGAATGTAAGTCGCACGATCACTACCAATCGCAACGGCCACATCGTCACAGCAGTTCTCTCGCTCGCGACGCACCTGAGCCGACATCCACCACATTCCCGGATGGTAAAACAGCAATGCTTCGATCACTGTTTGAACAAGGTTCACCAGATAGTCATGCTTGCGGATGTGAGCCAGTTCGTGGGCCAAAATCAATTCAAGTTCGTGGGCGGTGAGCCCCGTGATCGCAGAAGCTGGCAACAAAATCATTGGGCGCAGATAACCGACGACCACTGGTGAATGGACAAGGGACGACTGAAACACCTGCACTGCGTGCTGAATCTTCATCTTTCGCATCAACTCGTCACACGCTTCAAGCACAGAATCCGGAACCGCAGAAAGGCCGAAACGTTTCAAACGGCGAACATAGAAACACCCCATCACAGGGCGCATTGAAAGCAACACGACGCCAACCAGCCACAATACGGTAATCAGCGGCAACCAAGGACGCATGGCAGCCGCGATTTTTTCGATCTCCGCTGGAACTTCGACTGGCTCCGCAGTTGGAGCCACATAAGCAGAAGACAGCGAGACCTCCGGCCCGAATGCACCAGATTCCGCAAAACGTGGCTCAACCGTGTTTAGCTCAACAGTGTTTAGCTCAACCGTGTTTGGCGAAATCGAAATGTCATTCAGAGGCGGCGGCGAAACATCGTCCGATTCTTGGTCAACAACACGCGTGACAGCCACTTGCTGATCCGGCAATAAGCAGAAGGTTGCCAATGGCGCAACCAATATCGCCACTAAGGCAGTACAGCCTGTGATGTACCTAGAAAAGGCTGAGTTTTTACGAAGTTGAAACGACAGCAAGTAGTAAGCCGAAACAATAAGAAAAATCTGCCATAGCGAGTGGAGCAACGTCCAGCCGACTCGCTCAACCCAAACGCTTGTTGCGAAATCCAGTAAAATTCTCGACAACATTATTCCTCTCCCTTTTCTAACTGACGCAGCAACTGTCGAATCTCAGCCAACTCTTCCGGAGTTGCTTTTTGGGACGCCAACGCTTGCAACACAAGACTCCCCGCAGACCCGTCGTACGCTCGCTGGATGAGATCTTTGAGCATTTTCTGTTGTGTCTTTTTCTGAGACGTCGCCGCACGAAACAGCTGCGGCCTAACACTTTCGTCCCGTTTGACCATCTGCTTGTCGAGCATTACCGAAAGCATTTTCACTGTGGTTGAATAATTGGTGTCTCGGTCTTTTGTTAGCCAGTTATGTATCTGGCGAGCGGTGGAATCACCATGCTCCCAAAGCACCCGAAGGATCTGTAGCTCGACATCTGTGGGCTGGGACGAGATCGGACGTGGCATCGCTGGTCCTCTATGGTGAAACTACCTAAATGGCGAATTCATTCGCCAACACAAACCAGCCTGGCGAAGAAATTCGCTAACGTCAACACGAAAAGCGAAACAATTCGCCATATATTTCCAGACGCGGATTCCTCGAACACGCCACTCCTTGAATCCGCACGCCACTCGATTCGTACCGACCGCCGATAAACCTTACGCGAAAGGGGGAATGAAAGAAGGAGTAAACTGGACCTGTCCGTTTCCTGTCTTTCAAAAAATGGTTAACGGTGTTGGGTGCCACCGGTGATTTCCGTAAATTTATTGCCCTCCAGATTTGTGTGCCTGGGGCTTCTCTTTGCTCGCAACTTTGGCTGCCACGTTTTCGAAGTTGATAGCCTGAAGGCTGGCCATCGCCGTCGTTGAGGCTGCTGGCGATAGATAAAGACAAGACGGAAGGACTTCAACAACAAAGGCACCAACGACGCGGTAGGCGTATGCGCAATATCGCCAGGCTGTCAACTTCTCGAATCAGCCGATTCCGTTCATCAGCTCGATTAAAGTTGCAGATGAATCGAAATCCTGCATACTCAGCAATTCTCACCACGACAGAACGCCCCACCCCACACAACCTCACCTTCGCGATGTCCCTGATTCCACTCTTCACGCCCCAACACATTATTGCCCCCACGACCGTCGTTCACAGCCTGTATGGCATCATTTCGATGGTCATGTGTTTCGCAACACAACTGCCCGCTGTGGCGCAGGTTGCAGACACACAGCAAACGCCTGCGCAGCAGGAACAATCGCAGCTCGTAGTTTCCGGTCGTGACCTTCAGCGCTACGAGAAAAAAATCAAGCCGCTCCTGATGACGGCATGCTTCGACTGCCACAGTGCAGACAACGTCGAAGGGAACTTTCACGCAGATCAGCTTGATCCCGATTTCGTGAACGGCAAAGACATCACCTGGTGGCTGGAAGTATACTCGGTCATCAGCAAAGAAGAGATGCCGCCTCCGGAATCAAGCGAACTCACTGACGCAGATCGCGCCACCATCGTAAGCTGGCTGTCTTCAGAAATTCAGGCTGCAGAAAAAATGCGGAAAGGCGGACATCAACGTTCCTCCTTTCGACGACTGACTCGGTACGAATACAACTACACGTTGCAGGATCTACTTGGCGTCCCCTGGACGTTTTCCGGTGACCTGCCAGACGAATCCAGTGAAGAAGGACTCTTTGACAACAACGCCGAATCTCTGCACATGTCGGTCAAGCAGATTGAGACCTACCAACAGCTTGCCATGAAAGCGCTGCAACGCATCACCGTACGTGGTGAGCAACCGGCGATGCAGTATTGGTCGATTGGAATGAAGTCCGCCTACGACAAAAGAAGAAAATATGAAAACAAGAAGTTCGAACTGGCCAGAAAGAAACACCACGACGATCCCGAATCACGAGACAAAGACATTCGAAATCTGGAGAACGAATTTCGCACACCAGCTGACCGATCTCACTACCTCAATCTTTCAACCGATGAGCGAGCGAGCGCGTATTGGCATCATCGAAAAGCTGCCAATCCCTGGTTGCACAGCAAGGCTTACACACCGATGCCGGAGCCGGGGAAGCACTTCGCAGTTGTACAGCCGGGCGGCAGACAGGCAGTTACGATTGCACTTGATGACAGCCTGCCAGACGAAGGCACGATGCGTGTTCGCATTCGAGCCTCAAGAGCTCGCGATGCTGGCCAGCGTGTACCGGAACTGCAGTTATCCTTCGGCTTTAAGTCAACCGACCAGGGATCGTTTGTCACACGTGTGGGCGAACAGGATGTTCGTATTGAAGCTTCCTTTGACCAGCCGGAAGTCTATCAATGGGACATCCCACTGAGTGAAATCGCACATCGGAATCCTTATCGCGGCAAATCGAAACCAGGCGGGTCGCCGAATTCATCCGAATTCATTCGTTTTACCAACAGGTCGCTCACCAATGACGACAGCGGAAGCTCCTCAATACTGATTGAACACGTCGAAGTTTCTTCGCCGTTCTACGAGCAATGGCCACCTGCTTCTCACCGCGACATATTCATCGAAAGCGAGAACTCGAAAGATGAATTCGCTTACGCAGGTGAGATCATTTCCGCCTTCATGACGCGTGCCTGGCGACGAACTCCCACCGCAGACGAATTGGACCGCAAGCTGCAGTTGTTCAACCGACTGCGGCCTGACGACCAGGATTTTTCTCAGACAATCGTCGAAGTGCTTGCCACGATTCTGACTTCGCCGAAGTTCCTTTATGTACTGCCTGGCGAACAACAAACAACTCAGTCTTCCGTCGATGACGGCTTGGCCAAAGCTCGTCTTTCGCAAAACGAATTGGCAACCCGGCTTTCATTGTTCCTGTGGTGTAGTCTGCCCGACCGAACGTTGCTGGAACTCGCGGCGGCAGATCGCCTGCAAGACCCGAACATTCTGCGGCAACAGGTACACCGGATGCTAAGCGACCCGCGATCCAAACGTTTTCATCAGCACTTTGTTCAGCAATGGCTGAAACTACAACCCCTGGAATTCCTGACACCAAGCCAGGGAAATGACGGGCTGGATTCGGCGCTTCTGGCATCAATGAAAAGAGAACCGATTGCTCTGTTCGCCGACATGGTGCAGCACGACTCGAGCGTTCTGGAATTCATTGATTCAAACTACCTGGTTGTCAACGAACGGCTTGCCACACACTATGGAATCGCTGGCGTGCAAGGCAGTCATTTTCGCCGCGTCGCCTTGCCCGACAAACGTCGACGTGGAGGTTTCTTGACTCAAGCAGGCATGCTGACAATGAACTCCGACGGAGAACATTCTCATCCGGTCAAAAGAGGCGTCTGGTTGCTGACGAATCTGCTCAACGATCCTCCACCACCACCTCCGGCAGCCGTCCCGGAAATCGACCTCACCGACCCGGAAATTTTGAAACTGACCTTGAAGCAACGCATTGAAAGACATCGCGATCATGCCGCTTGCCTTTCGTGCCACCAGAAAATTGATCCGTGGGGAATCGCATTCGAAAATTATGACACACAGGGTCGTTGGCGAGACAATATTGATGGTCAAGCCGTCGATGCCACAAGCGAACTTTCCGGCAAAGTGACGCTGGAAGGAGTCACAGGACTCAAGCAGTATCTCGTTCAGAATCGGTCAGATCAGTTCGTCAGAGCGACCGTAGAAAAAATGGCATCATTTGCGCTGGGTCGACAGCTTGACTTCGGAGATCGCGCAGCAGTCACTCAGGTTACCAGACAGGTTCGAGAGTCAGGTGACGGAATCAGAAACCTGATCTTTCTGCTTGTCGCAAGCGAGCTTTTCCAGGCAAACTAAGAAACAATACTGTCGCGCGGTGGTCGGCGACGAGTAAAATAAAGAGAACATTTCGCGTCTCAACACAATTAAACTCACGCTCCATTGTTTAAACGAGTAGCGACCAAATGGCATTGAACCTGAATCAACTTGATCGACGCCGTTTCTTAAGAGGATCCGGAATCGCCCTGGCACTTCCCTTACTGGCTTCAGGAGCATCACTTTCGGCGGCGAGTCGTGACGAACAGACAAACCCGAAACGACTGGCCTGCATTTACTTCCCCGA
This sequence comes from uncultured Planctomycetaceae bacterium, assembly GCA_964441085.1. Lineage (GTDB taxonomy): Bacteria > Planctomycetota > Planctomycetia > Planctomycetales > Planctomycetaceae > Fuerstiella. The sequence goes on along the minus strand of CAYTUE010000118.1, from coordinate 2,437 downwards.
TGGTGTCCCCATGCCGTTACAGGAAGACCCTGCGTATCAGGATTGGTCGTGGTTTCCACACGGCAGCGGAAAAGATTTCACCTTCACCAAATGCACGGATGTCTTTGAATCGTTGCGGAAAGAACTGACAATCCTGTCCGGATTTTCGCACCCGGAAGCTCGCAAAATTCATGGCCATCGCAATGCAGACCAATTTCTGACGGCCGCAAAAATTCGCCGCGATGGCGACTACAAAAACTCCGTCTCACTGGACCAGATTTACGCAGAACACATCGGCGAGCAAACGCGATTTGCGTCTTTGGTCATGTCGACCGATGGTGGCACAGGAGCACCTCGGTCTGCTCAAACGCTGTCTTTCAATCGCAACGGGCGAGCGATTCCTGCTGAGCAAAGTCCGAAACGTTTGTTCGATATGTTGTTCGTCAAGACGGATACCAATGCGGCTCGTCGACTGGCTGTTAGCCAAAGCGCGCTGGACGAAGTTCTGGCGGACGCACACGACCTTCGTAGAATTCTGTCCTCAGACGACAAGCATCGCTTCGAAGAGTATCTCGAATCAACCCGAGAAGCCGAACTTCGCGTTCAGAAGGCCATGCAATGGGTCAATCGACCACTGCCGTCAGTGGACCGAAAAAAGATGGAAGCGGATATCACACCCGAGTCTCCACGCCTGTACGTTCAAACGATGTTGGACATGATTTTTCTCGCATTCCAAACAGATTCCACTCGGGTGGCGACATATCAGATCGGACGAGAAAACGGTGCCGGCGTCAGCGATCGCCTAGCCCGCGCAGTTGGATTCAATCTGGCACACGCGCTCACACATGACGTCACGCAACCCGGTGGCTGGAAGAACCTGGCACTGTACTGCCGTTTTCTGAACGAAGAATTCGTGCGTTTCGCAACTCGACTCAAAGACACGCCGGACCCCTTCGGCACAGGAACGATGCTGGATAACTCGTTGTTGCTTTTCGGTTCCGCATCCAGCGCATTTCATCTTTCTCGGAACTATCCGTTGGTACTTGTGGGCGGTCACAATATGGGCTTCCAGCATGGTCGGTATCTGAATTACGGTGGAACCAATCCGATCGGTGGAGCCTGGCGCGGTGGTCCTGAGCCCTACACGAAAAACGTCAACCTAGACGACCAACCCTTGAGCCGTGTCTTTGTCACCATGCTGCAACAATTGGGCATCGACATAGATCAGTTTGCCGGAATCCGCGGCAGTCTGCCGGAACTTCTTGCATAATCGCGAAGGCAGAAGAAGGCACGAGCCAGCATCTGTGATGCAGATAAACAGGACGTCCAATCAATACAAACAGCGCCCAGCCTAATAGTGACCGGCATTTTTTGTCGATGAGGCTAAGTTCCATCAGACGGATTTCTGAAGAGAACAAGACAGCTTTATGAGAACACCGTTTATGGCTGACGAGTGGAATCACTTGATTCGATGTTTTTGACGATGCCAGCTCGAATCGGATTCAGGTTCACATACTGCAGGCTGGCAAGAATGGCGGCATCGTCCAGCAAAGGTCGACACAACGTCGGGTCGATTCCTCAGCACGATGTGGAAATGATTGGAGAGAATGGCAAAGCCCAGCACCTCAACGGCCATGTGCTCAGCCAGAAACTCGAAGCGTTGACGGATCCAGTCACGACGATGTTCGTAATCCCGGCCAGTAACAGGGTCGTTTCCACAGAGAAAACCCCGTCGAACGCATCGATTGATGCAATGAATAACGCTGATTTCGTCGTCCGAACAACTCTCGTTCCGACTCATACGCTCCATCACTCAAACTCCAAACCGAGAAAAATGCAACGCCATAAAACGAACTTAGCAAAACAACCTCGACAGTAAACAACCGCCGGGTGGCACCGGTGTTTTCTTTCCAAAATCAACTTGGGCTTTCTGCTCTTCGCCAAACTTTTTCATTTTACCCGTTGAATCATTTTCGTCGGGCTGCTTTTTATCGCCGCTGGAAGACTTGAACAAACTGGGGTTCTCTTCGAGCATTTTGGCTGTCCTAGCTCCCCAGCCTTCCCAAGGCGGCGTTGCGAAGCGACTGGTAAGCCTCTTGGGATCACTGACGGTCACATCAAGCACTGCGGGGTTTTCTGTCCCTGCCCAAAACTCTTTTTCAATCTCGGGATCCTGGAATTGAATCTTACCCGCAGCCGCGTACTCCTTCAGCAATGCGTTTCGGCCATCGATCGAAATACAACCTCCGAAGGAGCTAAACGCAACGCGACCACCATGTTTTTCATAGAGAGCTTTTGCGGTCGACCATTCAACGGCTGCGCTCAACGAGAATAAGTTCATCATGGCCAATTGCTTGTGCCCCTCCTCCGTATTGTAAGCTTGCAAGTGCTCTTTCGCCTGATTCGCATAGTTCTCTTGAATTTCCTCCCGCGTTGGTTTGACGTTAAGAATTGCCCA
>CAYTUE010000117.1:8163-11990 GCA_964441085.1 uncultured Planctomycetaceae bacterium | reverse complement strand
TTATATCCAAGGCATGGTAGCGACTATCGTTCTCGATACACGATTCGTCCGCGGTTCAGGTCGTAAGGCGAAACCTCGACAACGACACGATCTCCGGGAACGATTCGAATGAAGTGCTTGCGCATTTTTCCTGCGACATGAGCCATCACGGTGTGCCCGTTTTCAAGCTCAACACGAAACTGAGTATTGGCAAGGGCTTCAACCACATTGCCTTCCACTTGGATTGCTTCTTCTTTCGCCATGCTGCGAAAAACTCTCTTGAGAATACCAATATCGAATCTGTGTCCCAACGCAAAAGGTTGGAAACACGGCAGGTCAAACAATCTCGAACGACCCAATAAATGCCGCCGGATGTGTGCCTGAGTAAAGAATGTGGCGTACGCCGCAAGAAGCGGCAAAACCAATGTGGCCAAGCCCACGACTTTCACACCGAGGAAATTCACCACAAACACTCAACCACCGTAACTGAAACAAGTTACAGCACCAACCCATTTGGAAGACAAACCGCCTGTCAAATTAAGCCGACGCGGAATCGTGACAGTCGATCGACAGAAACTCAAGCCGTATCCACGATCTGGGACACCGAACCCCATGAAAAACATAGAATGTCCGACTTTCCGTATCAAATCACCCCGCTTGGCAACCATTTCGAACGAAAATAAGCTGCAATGCGGATCAGATGAAGTTGATGTTAGCCACGAAGGCCAACATCGACTTCTTTCGACCTCCACATGATTCCGATTTCCTTACCGACAACCAACGACGCGGGAAAATGCTGCATCCCTACGCTTCCATTCCAGAAATCGCAGGCAACGATCGCACAATTGGTGTGATTCGAGTCCCCGTTGAGCAAGATATTCTGTTTACGGATCGAGTTCGAGCCGTTGTGGATACTCGCGAATTTCAACGCCTGCGCCAGATTACTCAGCTAGCCTTGGCGTCTCGGGTCTACCCCGGAGCCATTCATAGCCGCTTCGAACACGCCTTAGGAGTCTACCACAATGCTGTGTGCTATCTCAGACAGCTCGGGCTGGATCCACGATTCGCGGCCACGGTGAATTCTCACGATGCCGAAGTTTTGATTGTGGCATCGCTGCTACATGATGTGGGGCACTGGCCTTTTTGCCATCCCATCGAAGACTTGGCCCTGCCCGGTGTCCCCGAGCACGAAGATTTTGCTCGCCAATTTCTAGGATTCGACAGCGAACTGGCTTCCGTTCTTCGCCAGCAGTGGAACATCCAACCCGAAGAAATTATTCAAGTGTTGGTCGGCAAAGCCACTGCCCCTGCCTTAAGTCTGCGACAGTCGATCTTATCGGGTCCGATCGACATCGACAAAATGGACTATCTGAACCGCGACAGCCAACACTGTGGAGTTCCCTACGGACGAAACTTCGATCGCAATCGACTCATCAGTTCACTGATTGTCAATGAAGCAGGCGACGGCTTAGCTTTATCCACCAAAGGAAAGACGGCTGCCGAAATGATGGTGTTTGCTCGCTACGTCATGTTTAGCGAAGTGTATTGGCACCATGCTGTACGAGCCGCCACGACGATGTTTACTCGGGCATTCTTTGAACTGTATCCCAGCCTGAACTTAAATCAGCTGTTTCAACAAAACGAACCCGACATGATTGCCACCTTAAGACAGGCGGCAGCAGGAACGCCCGTTGAAAATCTCTGCGAAGGACTGTTCGGTCCCAAGCGGTTGATTCACAAAAGGCTGTGTGAATACAGTCTGAATCACCGCCCCGACTTGTACCGCACGTTAAGACAAATGGCCTATCCCGACTTGGTCAATTGCAGCAATCGCTTAGCAGATCAGTTTCGTAGCCAATTCGGTTGGCAGTTCAGCGATTCAGAAGTGCTGATTGATGCTCCTCCGTTGCATCGAGAAGTCGAATTCAAGGTCGATATCTATGACCCCGCCATTCAAACCTATTCGCCTTTAAATGAAATTAGCCCTATTGTGGCTTCCATGTCAAAGACTGGATTCGATGACTGCGTGAAAAGAGTACGAGTGTGCGTGAGTGAAAAACTCAAAGCGAAGTTTGATTCCGCCAGCCAAGTCGACGACATGCTGGCAGACCTTGTTGCTCAATATACATAGTCGTTCAATATACATAGTCGCTCCGGCTGAAAGGATACAACTTCAAAAAGCGTCAGCGAGGAGTGAGTCAAAATTGACGTCTCCTCGCGAACGCTTTGGATTACAACCAGGACAGTTTTTCAACGGACTGCCAGAAATCGGTAGTCTGTTTGTGTGGCAGCTGTATGCTGCCACAGAGAATTTTTTCTCACCACCGCTTTCATGGCTGCTGAGGCACAAACATGCGACACCTTTTCCAACAGGTCACGTTACCCATCGCATGGGTGTTTTTCTTTTGCGTTGCGGTTGTCGCGAGTGAATCGATTCAAGCGGACGATTCTTTATGGATCAAGCACACCGTTTATCAGGGAAGCACCTGTGTGACGGCCGTGTCCGCAGACTTCAACAACGACGGTCGGATGGATGTGATTTGCGACGCCAGAGGAAAAAAATCGAAGACTCTTTTGTTGCTTGCCCCCGATTGGCGGCAGGTCGTCATTGATGACAACCATGGTCGCTACTACATCCACAGTGAAACGTGGGACATTGATGGGGATGGCCGAAGCGACTACGTGGCGGCGACGTATCAGCCGGGAAAGATTGTTTGGTATCGTCAACCTGAAAACGAAAATCAGCCATGGCAACGCCGGTTGATCGACAATCAAGTGAATGGAATTCACGGAATTATTCGAGGAGACGTGAATCAAGATGGTCGCCTCGATCTTTTGGCAACAAGTGGACTCCCCGAAGGCAACTTTCCGAATTCGTTGGCGTGGTTTTCGGCTCCTGTTAATCCCTTAGAAGCGACTCAATGGCAACGACATATTTTTGCGGTCAACGATGCCCCAGGGCTGACTCACTATTTGGGCTTCGCAGACATTGATGGCGACGGTCGTCCCGATGCTGCCACGGCAGCCAAGGGCGGGCCTCAAGATCCTTCGGGCAAAGGAGAGTGGTTTGCATGGTGGCAGGCGGCAGCCAATCCAGCGAACCCTTGGGTTAAAAATAAGCTTCCTGGAAAGCACCCCGGAGCCACCAATATTCATCCGGCAGACATAAATGCCGATGGCAAAATGGATTTAATTGCTTCGCGAGGTCACGGGCAGGGCATCATTAGCTTTATTGCACCCGAATGGCAGATCAAAACGATCGATGCCGACATTGAAAAACCTCATTGCTTGCAAGCTGTGGATATCGATCAAGATGGAGACATTGATGCGGTCACCTGCGCGTACGGCAGTCAGCAATGTGCATGGTACGAAAACGACGGCAGCGGAAATTTCACAAAGCACATCGTTGGTGTTGATCAGGAAGCGTACGATATTCGAGTGGTGGACATGGATTCCGATGGAGACAACGATTTCTTAGTCGCAGGTCGAGCATCCAAGAACGTGGTGTGGTACGAAAACCCCAAACAATGATATGCTTTTTCACGGCAGGTCTGCGATTGTTCAGGGCACCAGCTCGCCCGAATGATTCACCTAGGGATTTTGAATTGCCATAAAGTCCATTGCGTCTTCGCACCGTGGCTCGCTAACGTTATCTCTCCGGCCACAAAAAAAACACGGCGAAATGACCGAAGTCTTTCGCCGTGTTTGTTAAGTACCATGCTGAAGTCGCAGCGATGAAATTTCACTGCCACAGCATCCGCTGTGTTACTTGTTGTCTTCTGCGGATTTTTCTGCTTCTGTTGCCTTGTCAGTTTCAGCTTCCTCTGCAGTTTTAGCCTCTTCTGCAG
>CAYTUE010000117.1:0-8063 GCA_964441085.1 uncultured Planctomycetaceae bacterium | reverse complement strand
AAGCGTCATCCAGTTTTGAGACGGTTTCGTTTGATCCAAACGAAACAGTGTTATGAACGAAACAGTGTTATGAACCAAAGCTGTGTTATGGGCCAAATACAGTGTTATGGGCCAAATACAGTGTTGTGAACCAACACAGATCTTACGTTCACCGCTCTACAAATTGTTAGGCTGTTGCCAGTTTTCGAGCCGCGTCGATAATCGGAACAAACAGTTCCGGTTTCAAGCTAGCACCACCAACTAAAGCTCCGTCAACATTGGGTTGCCCCATCAAAGTTTCTGCGTTGTCGGGCTTCACACTGCCACCATATAGAATCTGCATGGATTCGGCAGCAGCAGCACTATACTGACTGGCGATCCACTTGCGAAGGTGTTCGTGAGCGGATTCTGCTTGTTCTGGAGACGCTGTGACGCCCGTACCGATTGCCCACACGGGTTCGTAGGCAATGACAACATCTTTGAGATCGGCTTCGCTGATATCAGCCAGCCCACCAGCCATTTGGCCATCCAACACCGATTCCGTGTTGTTGGCTTCACGATCGCTCAGCAATTCGCCAACACACAGCACGGCAGTCAGGCCACCCGCCAGTGCGGCTTTTGTCTTTTTATTGATGATTTCATCGGTTTCGCCAATCACGTGGCGGCGTTCACTGTGTCCTAAAATCACGTGGCTACAGCCGACATCTTTGAGCATGCCAACAGAAGTTTCCCCGGTGAATGCTCCACTGGCTTCGAAGTACACGTCCTGAGCACCCAGTTTGACAGCACTTTCAGCTGTTTTCGTGGCAATCGTGGACAGGTAAACCGCAGGCGGGCACACCAACACTTCCACTCCAGATTCTTCATTGGCCGCATTTGTAGCCAAGGCACCGGCTAATTCTGTGCCGGTGGTTGTGTCAGTGTTCATCTTCCAGTTGCCGGCAACGAGAAATCGTCGCATGAAGTCGCTCCGCATCGGGGGGAAAAGTGTTGTGAAATTTGGTTTTCAGGAAATCCAATTCAACCGTGTTTTTTGTTCTGCGGATGGTAATGTCGACGCTGCTGGGGTCAACCGCCATCATCTCGGAACACCCCCAAACCCTTACAGATTCCGCTTTTAGAGGTCCGTTCGCTCTTATCCGGAAAAACACAACGCTGGATCGGCCCTGATTCCTGTGTTCTTCGGCGTTAAGCGATGATTTTGCCGACATCGACTGAATTTTCAGGCAGGTTTACCTAAGAATTCCCAACCCAGATGCTGTTTTTCGATGGCTAAGAGTCAGGATAATGGGATCGAACCACCGTTTTTCGGCCAGATTTCCCGCTTTTCATACCACATTGGTGACAACTTAAACTGATGATGCAAAGACAGGTGGGTGCTTTCCACTGCCAAGCATTATTGAAGATGGTCTCAGCCTTTACCGTAAGCATCACCAGACGGGTGGTCGAAAGCTCGTCTGAAATGCATTTTGATGCGTTGCCGGTCGGCACACTGTTCCAGTCAATTTAAATCCAATCCAATCAATTCAAATCAAACGCAGTCCAAATCAGAAAGTGATTCATGTTTCGAGTGGCAGAAATCAGTCGGAAAACGGCGGAAACAGCGATTGAATTGTCGCTGAATCTGGACGGAACGGGAGTTGCCGATGTGGATACAGGAGTCGGTTTTTTCGACCACATGCTCACTCTGTTTGCTCGACACGGCCTCTTTGATCTGACCGTCAAAGCCAAAGGTGATCTGCATGTGGACTTCCATCACACGGTGGAGGACGTCGGCATCTGCCTTGGCCGAGCACTCGGGCAGGCGGTTGGCGACAAAGCGGGAATCTTCCGCTATGGCAGCATTGTACTGCCAATGGAAGAATCACTCGTGACATCAGCCGTGGATCTCAGCGGACGCTTCGCCTTTGTTTACAATGTCGACTTCCCGACAGAAAAAATCGGTGACTTCGACTCTCAACTGGTCCAAGAATTTTGGAACGCCGTGGCATCCAACACCATGATGAACCTGCACTTGATTCTGCATCACGGCACAAACAGTCATCATATTTCAGAAGGCACGTTCAAAGCGACAGCTCGGGCGATCCGTCAAGCTGTCACTGTGGATCCCCGCCAAACAGGAATCCCATCGTCCAAAGGCACATTGCACGGATGACCTCAATTGATCTCGAAGGCTTCGACTGCAACAACCAAACTCCCGAAGCAACCATTCATTCGATCTGCGATCAGCAATCCATTCCCGCAATGGATTGCTGCGTGGTTCATGGAACACAGACAAACCGTTTCTCCTTTGGAATTGGTGATCGCCAGCAAGGCCAAACCAGTGATCTCAATCGGCAGAGCTGTCATCCTCATCGTTTTCTGATTGCCAGTATCACCAAGCCCATTGTGGCAATCGCCGTGTTGAAGCTGGCGGCGGAAGGGCGACTGAATCTTTCAGCCAGAATCCCCGAATTGCTGCCTCGATTCCGCAACAGCACCTACCGCAGAATCACCATCCGCCATTTATTGACTCATTCGTCCGGCTTGGCAGAATCGGTTGTTGACAACTTACAGTTGCGCCAAGCTTCCGCATCGATCGCCGACTTCATGGCGGCAGCAGAAACGGAAGCTTTAATCTTTCCTCCCGGCAGTCAGTGCAAGTATTCCAGCATTGGCTATCAGCTGTTAGGAACCATCGTCGAAAATCTTTCTGGTCAGACGCTTGCAGACTACCTTCGCACACAAATTTTCGAACCTCTGCAAATGACGGACACCAGTTTGGGCACTGAACCAAACGACCCCACCGTCGTCACCAATGCCTTGCCGGTGTGGCAACACGATGCCGACAGCTGGGGATGGAACAGCAATTATTGGAAGCAATTTGGGGCAGCGTGGGGAGGCATTTATTCCACCGCCGAGGATCTGATTCGCCTTGCTCAAATGCTGCTCAACGATGGAATCAGCCTTGCTGGGACACGTGTGTTACCGTCCGCTGTTGTCAGATCAATGTTTGCAAATCAAACGGCATGGATTCGATCTCAACCGGAATTTGAAGGCCCCGCAAAAGACTGGAGCTTTGGGTTTCGCATGCAGTGGCCCGCGCATTCGGCAGCGTTTGGAGACTTTGTGAGTGAGCAGACCATTGGGCACTGGGGGGCTACCGGAACATTGCTGTGGATCGACCCTGCTGCCCAATCAGCGGCCTGCGTACTGACGCCGATTCCGTTTGAAAAAAGTCGAAACGCGATTCAACAAATCAGCAATCTGCTGGCGTGTTTCGCAGACTGCTAACAGCCCGTGCAGTTGATCTGGATCAGCTGACCGAACAGTTCGACTCCCTGTTGAAGCTGCTGAACGGAAATGTATTCATCGTCTGTGTGAGCTTGACGAATACTGCCTGGGCCAAAGATCACGATGTGATTCAATTCCGAAAAGCAACCTCCATCTGTGCCGTAGGATACTGTTGCAGATTCAGTTGCGTTGGTGAGTCGTAAAAGTTGCTGAACAAAACGGCTTTCAGGGGCGGTAAACACAGGCTCTCCACCTCCCGTGACTTCGGAATCAACTTGATGGGCGGCGGCGAGATCGTGCAATTGATTCACGATATCAGCGGTGTTGATATCAGGCATCGTGCGAAAATATACGGTCGCGATGCTTTGCGCAGGAGTCATATTCACGGCGGGAGTATGGTCGTTCAGAATCAGGTTCAAAGTGATACCTGATGGGCTAAAACGGTCGTCGTGAAATTTTGAATCTGCTTCAAGTTGTTGAATCAGCTGATGCAGTTCATGCAGAAAGGGAATCATCAAGAAGTTGGCATTCACACCTTCTGTGGTGCTGGAATGAGCCGCTCGACCATGAGCAGTAAACTTCAAAATTCGACCACCCTTGTGAGCATGCACCACTTTTAATTCGGTGGGTTCACCAATCACAGCATTCAGTTGTCCGGCAACGACTTCTTGATACAGCTTGGATTCCGCCGCCACTTTGCGAGCACCATGGAACCCGACTTCTTCGTCTGCTGTACAAAACACGTAAAGAGGAGCAGTGAGTGGTGCCGCCGTTTGTTCGATGGCCGTCAGTAAGCATGCCAACGACCCTTTCATATCACAACTGCCTCGACCATAGACTCGATCGCCCTTGAGTGTCGCCTGCCAAGGGCCAGCGTCGGCGAACGACCACGAATCCACGGGCACCACATCGTTGTGGCAGAAATAGGCCAAGCCTGCTCCCCGAGAATGATTTTGATTTGCGTTGGCTGGTCTTAAACATCCGGCAACGCACGCCTTTTGAATGCCAAACTGATCCGTGTACTCAAACCACTCGGTTTCGAATTGCAGTTGCTGCAGGCGTTGTTCCACCCAGCGACAGCAGTCTGTATTTGACGTGGTACTGACTGTGGGAAATTGAATGAGATCTCTGAGATGGTTGAATGCTGGAATGGAATCTGTGTCGAGGGTCACAAAATGCTCCTTGGTTCTGCAGAACGGTGAGTTCCGTTTTCACGCGTGAGAGACGCGGTAAGATCAATCTGAGCGATGGCGAATTGGGAACGTGAACAGTAGAATACTGCTAAGATGTCGTCGAGCGTCGATTGGTTCGCTTTTCCATATCTCCCTTTTTCAGCATCCATTTACTTTTTTGTTTGATTCAGATTGGACAGTCGATGTCACAGCAAGTTGTTCAGGAAATCCTCACCGAACTCGAATCTCTTCGGCTAATCGATCCTCATACCCACATCAATCCTCATTCTGCCGCTTCATCCACCTTAGCAGACATCATGGGGTATCATTATTACACGGAACTTTGCCATTCCGCCGGAATGCCAAAGCACCTGATTGAAGGCCCTGATCTTTCACCGAAAGACAAAGTGGGCAACTTGGTTCCGTGGCTAAAACATATCGAAAACACGGCTCAGTACGCGTGGCTGATTGAAATCTGCGGCACTTTTTTCGACTTCGCCGACGATCGAATCACTCCTGACAACTGGGAAGCTCTCTATGATGGCAGTCTGAAAAAAATGCAGCAGCCCGATTGGGAACACCAAGTGCTCGAAAAATCAGGACTCGATCAAGTCTACCTCACCAATGACTTTGACGACCCATTGAAAGATTTCAATACCGACTTTTACGTTCCCTGTCTGCGAACGGACGACTTGGTGTTCCATCTTTCCAAACCGACCGTGCAACAGCGACTGCAAAAGTGCACTGGCACAGCTGTCACAGGAGCCGAATCGTTAAAAACAGCCATTGGCCAGCTGTTCGATCATTTTATGGCTCACGGTGTTCGAGCGTGTGCGATTTCATTGCCACCATCGTTTGCTCCCACCAAAGTGGCTGTGGCGACAGCAGATGCCGTCGTGCAAAAGCTGTTGAAGGGCGAAGAACTCTCAAACGACGAACAGGCCACCGTCAGCTCGTTCGTGTTTTGGTCTTTGGCGGAATTCTGTTCGGAACACAAACTGCCTTTCGACTTGATGATTGGAGTCAACCGATCTGTGTTCGAAGCGGGCGTGTATCAGGGCCAAGACTTATACGACAAGCGAGTCTCGCTGATCCAGTACAAAGAAGTTTTGAACGCGTTTCCCGACGTGACCTTTCCCATTTCAGTGCTTTCTGAAACAAGCAACCAAGAATTGGTCAGCTATGCATGGATCTTTCCAAACGTGGTAACCAATGGGCACTGGTGGTACAGCAACATCCCCGTGTTTATCGACAAAGACACTCGAGGACGTTTGCAGGCTGTTCCTGCTTCCAAGCAAGTTGGCTATTACAGCGATATGTACAAGCTGGAATTTGCGTTGCCCAAGTTTTCCATGTACCGCCGCATTCTTGCCCGAGCACTCGCAGAAGACTTTGTGGTGGCTCAACGATGGTCGGTTGAACGAGCAGTCTCATTAGGCAAACAAGTCCTTCGAGGCAATATCGAAACCATCTTTGGTGCGTAAACGGTAATTCAATAAAATATGGGCGGCACTTGTGAGTGCCGCCCACTATTGAAAACATTTCGAGTTCTCATCCCGTAACAGGGGGCTCGGCCCGTGACAAACCCGCCCATCGTGTGAGGCATGTGTGGTGAAAGCGGATGAACATAGGGCCATGCATTGTGATTTACGGTGATTACCGAAGTCTGTCTGGACGCGCCCTACAGATTGAAACCAGTTGCCAAAATTTCATTGATGAAAGCCTGCTTTAAGTTCCCTTGTGGCTTCCTAAAAAGCCAGCCGTTGGGTCTGCCAAATCGTTGCGAAAATTCGTGGTTTGATTTAACAACGAGGTGAGTTTTTGGTCATCGTTTGAAATCTGTTCGCATGTCGATTCCACTCCGGGGAACAACCCATGCAACAGTTGAGCGCCTGCTGTTGATTCTGCAAATTCTTCAATCCGTCCCTTTAATCCCTGACGCAGGCGAGCCGTAAACGCAGTCACCAAAATCACAGACCAGATCACCAAAAAGATCAACGCAGGAATATAGAAGTCGATCGTTAACAACTTGGCATCACCCGTATCGCTACTGAAAATGGGCTTCAAAAACATCGACCAGAAAAAGTTAATTCCCACTCGACCAAGAATCAGCCCCAGATACGTCAGAAACAATGCCTCAAACACATAGCGAATTGTTGGTTGAGAATTTCTTTTGGCGAGGTCTTCAATCGTTTGATCGATGAGGCGAGTCGCATCGCCCAAGAATTCGTCTTCTAACGTCGCCGCTTGTTTTCTTAGCTGACTTAAATCCGTACGTTCCAACATGGCCGTGGGATCGATTTCGGCGGCTCGCACACTTTCAGAAACCAACATGCGACTCTTTTGCAGTTCGCCATCACTGACTCCGAACGTGCTGACTCGCGCCAAACTACTTTCGGCATCTTGTTCGGCCACTTTTCCTTTCATCCAGCGAGCCCCTTGGACGGCTCCGATCAGCGCCATTTGAGCCGACGTGCGAGCTCGAAAAAACGTAAACGACGCCACGAAAGATCCCAAGCCGTTATAAAGCCGTAGCAATGTGCTAAACGGACTGACTCCCCACTTGTCGGCCACGCTGCCTAACATTCGGCGTTCCCACAAGGTTTGATTCGCGAGCAGTTCGTCACACAGTTGCCGCTTCAGCGATTCTCGAATTTCTTGCCGTTGTGCGTCCAAGCGATCCGTAAGTTCATTAACAGCAGGCAAACTGGCATCGTAGTTCTTACGGCACACAGTGAGTGCTTCTTGAAGCAGATCAATCAAGTTGGCTCGACGAATGGCGACTCGCCGTGTGACTCCCAATTGAGTACTTAGCAAAGTTTGCAGACGAGCAAAATCGCCCGTGACTGCGGTGCCGTTTTGCTGTTGCTGGTAGGCTGCTTGAGAATCCACGAAGAACATTTCTGGCACATCGTATTTGTCTGCAAGAAATTCGCCCCAGTCCTGTCGGATGTCTGAATCAAGGTCCGCATGAGTCTGCACGAACACTAAACGGCAGCCCGCCGCCACATCGGCCAGTTCGTCGATCACCACCGCATTCTTGTATTTTTGCTGAGTCGACGTGTACAACAACACATCACATTTCGGCACGATACTGCGTAGTAAAGCCAGGTTCGTTCCCGCTGCCGCTGTTTCGCTGGTGTCTGGATCGGGACAGTCGATCACAACGATGTCTCGAAGAATTTCAGATTCGATTCTCTTTACATGAAAGTCGTCGGGATCAAGACCGATCGCATCGATCGGAAGATCGGGGTGTAGCAGCAACACGGGAACGGTGGTCGTCGGACGCTGACGTCCTGCTGTGGAAACTTCTTCTCCTACCAAGGCATTCACTAAACTGCTTTTGCCAGTTCCCGTGCCTCCAAAGGTGGCAACCACCAATGGCGATTCTAAGCGAATCCGCAAGGTGGCGACTCGTTCCAACAAATGACTGACAAGCGAACGAGCTTTTCGAGCCGGTTCCCATTCGGGGCAATCATGAATCCATGCTTTCAGTCGATCGGTGAGGTCATCGACTTCGGTCAGCAAAGCAATTTGTTCCAGTTGATCGCCATCCATTATTCGGTCTCCTTCAACTGGCTGGTCATCAAATTCAGTTCGTCAATCATCATGATGAACTGACCACCGGCACCGCGGCCT
>CAYTUE010000116.1:9766-12113 GCA_964441085.1 uncultured Planctomycetaceae bacterium | reverse complement strand
GATCAGCGATTGCAGCTGTTTTAAGTACTTCGGGATTTCTTCGAATGGATTTTGCTCTTCGTATTCCAGAGTCACATAGCCTCGGTATTTTGCTTCGACCAGCAGGTTGATGATTCGTTCGAGGTCGGCAGGATACGCAGTGCGATCTGGCTTTTTCAGCATGACCTTAATTTGAGCATTCACTGCATAGGGTGCGATACGAGCGAGATCGCCATATGGGTCTTTTGTCACGAAATTCCCACTGTCAAAGTTGACTCCGAAAAATGGACTGTGGTCCACTTGCTTGATGATTCTTAACATTTGGTCTGGCGTTGCCGTGATGCCTCCATGATTTTCTAAAGCCAAAATCACTCCCTTTGTGGCCGCGTACGCGACACTTTCATTGATTGCAGAAATACACCGATCAACAGCTGCTTGTTCGGTGTCTCCCTGCGGAACCTTGCCCGCAAAAATTCGAATGACGGGAGCTCCCATCAGGGCAGCATGATCGATCCAGTTTCGGCAATCTTGCAGCTGCTGTTTGCGGCCTGCACCATCTGGCAGGCAAAAGTCGTTGCCAATCGCGGTTCCCGAAATACTGATCCCCGATCGATGAGCATACTGCTTCAGGTTGGCGAGATACTCTGTTGTGATGTTCTTGGGAAAGTAGTACCCAGTGAGTTCCGCGGCGTGCAGGTTGTGAGTTGCACAGTAGTCGACGAATTTTTCAATCGACATCTTCGCATTGGCAATCTGCTTTGGCGTGCCACGTCGGATCATGAACTTGTTGAAGCTGTATGCAGCCAGCGACAACTTAAAGGCACCATCAGCATTGTGTGCCACTGTTGATGGTGGCACGGCAACGGCAGATTCAAGTTTCGGCAGAGCGCTCACTGCAACCGTAGCTGCTGTGGTAATGCCGATTGATTTTAGAAATTGTCGGCGAGATTCAGGACTGTTTTGCATGAGAGACGATTTCTGAAGAGAGAAAGCTGGCAATGGGCTAAAAAAATTTCTGGATCTGGAATCTCAATGGGGTGGTTTTGCCTCGCGGTCACTCTTTGCGCCAAAGGGAGTTTTCAATTGTCACTGTTTTTTTGAGTTGGTCGCAGTTTTGAGCCAGTCGCGGTTTTGGGGTCGGTCGCAGCTTTCAAGTCGGTCGTAACGGCTTACACCAGTGGAGTTGTCCACACACGAGCAGGAAGTGATGCCTAAAAAGTGAGGCTGGCTGGTTGCGATGATTGGGCTTCGCTCTCACCAGCGATACACTGTTGTTGTCAAAACAAAATTGGAAATTCAGCACAAAGGCAGAACGTGAAAGCCCTTCTTCTTTCAGCATACAAGAAATTGGAACTGACCGACATTCCTGTTCCGGAAATTGGCGCTGACGATGTCCTTGTTCAAGTACAGGCTTGTGGAATTTGTGGCAGTGATATTCATGGCTGGGATGGAAGCAGCGGCCGTCGAGTGCCTCCACTGGTGATGGGGCACGAAGCTGCTGGAATTGTATCAGCCATTGGCAGCAACGTAAAAGACATCTCAGAAGGGGATCGTATCACCTTTGATTCCACAGTTTGGTGTGGCAATTGCCGCTACTGTTATTCTGGCAAGCCCAATTTATGTGATCATCGCATGGTGCTAGGAGTTAGCTGCGATGACTATCGGCGTTACGGCTGTTTTGCAGAATACGTCAGCGTTCCGGCTCGCATTTGCTGCCCTCTGCCAGACAACCTTCCGTTCGCACACGCGGCTTTAATTGAAGCGGTTTCGGTGGCCGTGCATGCAGTCAATCGGACTCCGATTTCATTGGGTGATACGGCCGTTGTCGTTGGCAGTGGAATGATTGGATTGCTGGTGATTCAAGCGCTCAAGCAGAAAGGTTGTCGTAAGGTCATCGCCACAGATTTAAGTGATTCGCGTTTAGCAGTCGCTAAAAAGCTGGGAGCAGATGTGACGATTCATGTGCCCCACGAAGACCCCGTCCAAAAGGTGAAAGAACTGACGGGAGGGGTTGGATGCGATGTTGCAGTGGAAGTTGTTGGAGCCACCGCAACCGTTCAGTCAGCGATCGAATGTACTCGGAAAGGCGGTTCGGTCACGTTCGTTGGCAACTTGTCGCCAACGATTGAATTCCCACTGCAGTCCGTGGTCACTCGAGAACTCAACATCTTTGGAAGCTGTGCATCTGCCGGTGAATACCCTGCCTGTGTTGATCTATTAAGTTCTGGTCAGATCAAGGTGGAAGATCTGATTACAGCGAAGGCTTCGTTAGAAGAAGGGCACGATTGGTTCAACCGTTTGTACGCTGGCGAACCCAATGCGATGAAGGTGGTGCTTTGCCCGTCAGTGTAAGTCCCCAATTGTTGAC
>CAYTUE010000116.1:2924-9666 GCA_964441085.1 uncultured Planctomycetaceae bacterium | reverse complement strand
CCCAATGCGATGAAGGTGGTGCTTTGCCCGTCAGTGTAAGTCCCCAATTGTTGACTGTAGCCAATTGTTGACGGCCTGTTCTCTCCAGTTTCAGGTTGCCAACCGTGTTGGGTTAAACTCTGTTGCTGGCAGATGGAGGACAATCACTTGCCAGACGCTTTGCCGGACTCGTTGGGTTGCCCACCTTGCTTTACTTCCTGCGTTTCCGGCACTTCAAAATCGATCACGGCGTCAGCCGAATCGAGTTCAATTTCTGTCACATAGACTGGGAACAAAGGAATGTGAGGGAACAGAGTCTCTTCGGTAGCACCCGGCTTAGTTTTGTACCCCAAGATCTGCACTTTGTATGGTCCCCCGACGACTCCTCGCCCTTCCGGTGTCCGATATTTCCCATCGATAATTTCTGCAATGGATCCCGGCCCAACATGCCCAGCCGACCGATCTGGCGTCAGACGTACTTGCCCCTGTGGGACGGGCTCTCCTTGAAAGGTGACCATCCCGGAAAGTTCATAGCGTTCCAGCCCGCTGCGACCATTACAACCGGAAAGCAGTGTGGTGAACATCAGGCTGAGAGTGAGTGAGAGAAATGCGGTTTTCATTGGCAGCTCATACTTAACGACTGTTTGGGTGGTCCGCTTCGCATATCAGTTGAATACCACGACATTGGTAAAGCGATACTCTGTGCATCGCAAAGCAAGGGTGAACAACGCGAACTGGTTAGCTCCTGAAGTGGAAACCAAAGTCACCGCGTAGACGTGCTGACACCGAAGGGTTCCGCAAAGAAATCATCAAGCGGAACCTCTTCGTCAGTAGTCTTAGAACTCACCCACGACTTCACCGTCATTCCGAATGGCCAAACGCTCAGCGAATGTTGACATATCCACATTTTCAGAAATGAACCGAACGGAACCATCGGCGAAGGTAAACTGAGCGCCCCCCGTGTGCCAACTTCCAAATGTTCGAGAATAGACAGATGTGTTTGGACCGAATGGCACTGACGCTTCAAAAGCATTGATTGGATTCATTGCCACTGTTGAATTTCCAGCAACGCCCGCACTTTGGTTTTGGTGATAGTACGAAGAAGACCAGCTATTGAAGTTGTCTGGATTCGAAGAAGCATACTTTGTTTCGCCAAGCAGCAAAGTGTTTGATGTTCCATCGGTGATGTCACCGATTCGCACCTTGGAAACAGCATACAAGATTCCGTCGACTCCCCAAGTCCCTTGGGTTAACGCGGTTGCTAAATTAGAATGCTGGCAGGGAACATCTTGATCCAACCCCGCGTCTCCTCCCATCACGCCGTTGTAATTATTAATAGGTGCCAACCCGCTATTGGGGTCACTTGGGCACTGGAAGGCTGCGAGCACAGTGTTAAACAATGCGTCGTGAGCAGACTGCACATCCGCCGGCCCTGATCGATCTTCGTCACGAAAACTGCCTGTGCCTGAAATGTAGTCCAAGTCGTAATTGAAATCGACGGTGCGATACAGACTTTGCTGGTCCAAAAAGGGCAGGATATGTACCGTCCAAGGAGCCCCCTTGCCTCGGTTTTGCCCAGTGGCAGTGACAGGGTTGTTTGCGCACCCATTTGCATTGAATGTCGTGTTGGGAGACATCGTACCTCCAGGTGGAAACACCATGTGAACATCATGGTAATTGTGCAATGCCAACCCAAGTTGCTTCAAGTTGTTTTTGCATTGAGTACGGCGAGCAGCTTCGCGAGCCTGTTGGACGGCTGGCAGCAATAACGCGACTAAAATTGCAATGATTGCAATCACGACCAACAACTCAATCAGAGTGAAGGCTTTTCGTGTGGAACGGACCATCTTCACATCCTCCTAGAAATAAAAGCAACGGATGACGAACAGTAAACCAATGGTTGTCAGAGCGACGAATGAAACAGAAACAATTCTTTAGAAAAAAACGGCATGACATTGTGAAGGGAAAGTCACCGATCCCTCATGATTTCATTCAAAGTATCGTTTACATAACGAGATATAGACACTTTTGTCAGCACCACCACACTATCATTTTAACACCTGACGGTAAATTAGCAAGGTTTATAAACACGCTGAGCCCCTTGTGCTCACGGCAGATTTTGGCACCCGAGTCCAGAGGTGGGGCTGCAATGCTTGCGGAAGCTGCTCATGGCGGGCGTCGTGTTTGATGACCCTAGGCAAATAACAACGCACGCGAAATCATCGCATGTCGTCGCCACCACAATTCCTCTCTTGACAAAAATGCGAATAAAAAACGGGTGAGTCCGTCTGAAACCAGACGAGCTCACCCGCTGGAAACGCTGGCGACAATCACGGATTCAGGACTTCCAATCAGGGAGGAGAAAGGATCGGTTGCCCTGTCGATTTTGCGGGTCAAATGTTGACTCGTTTGGTCCATGATGGAGTCAGAACAACTCCTTTTGCCTTGGAAAACTGGCCCATTGCGGGATGGAACCTGAAATCACAGAGCGTTCCCGAGAGAGATACTTTCGTGCGGGATGGTTCAATTCAGTGGCTTGGTCAAACCCCGTCGATTCGTAACGTTCAAGCCGATTCGCTGGAAACGGTTGTTGAGGAATTGATTTTACGGGACGAGAAAAGTTGGAACGCGGCCCAGCTGAGTCAGCAGACACAGAACCAGCATTTTGCTGCAAAGTGAAACTGCCAGCCGACTGTTCAGGACGCTGGTTCGGTTGCCCCAATCTGGTTCTCGAATCTTTGTTTTGTTGTTGGTTCGAAAGATGATCGACTGAAGCAATGGGACTTCGTGGCTGAGGTGCTTTCACAGGTGTTCGCTGTCGTCCTTCATTTTCAGGAGAACTTCTTTTTCTACGTGGATTGGTATTCAAGTTGGCGGTTGTTGGTGAGTCTTGGCGACTGCTAACGAAACTCGGGTCATCCACCTTACGATGATTTGTATTCGTAGCACTGGGGCTTTGCAGACGGACGGTGGGAGCAATGTTGTACAGATCGAGAATGGTTGGTCGAGCGGCTCCTTGAACAGAGCTGACGACTTGAGTAATCGAGGCAACATTCTGGCCTTCTGGTACATACAGTCGAGGCATGCCAGCAAGGATCCATCCCTTCCAATTCTTTTCCAGCGATGCGACTCCACCGTGATGGTAGTTCGTGCGAATTGCCTTGCTCCAACCAATCTTGTGACCGTCGGTCAAGAACTTCAAGTACCTTTGACGCCCACCCTGCTGAACAAGAAAGTCTGCTAAGGCATAACCTTCGGCATACATGATCAACATGGCTCGCATGCCTTTGGGATATTCTTTCATCCGCAAAAGCGTATCCATCGCGATAAACTCGCGGTCGTTTTTGATGACTTGGTTCAGCAGCCCAAGTTGCTTGAGCTGTTCAGAACGATGCTCGAATAATGTTGCCGCCCCTTCATCCGCCCAACGAGGCAACGGGCGTCGATAGTGACACGCAAAAATGGTGTGATTGATTTCGTGAGGCAAAACAGAATCTAAAATTCGCTCCATTGAACCTTGAACAAACATGTTCCAGTTCAAAACTTCTTTGCCCACGAATTGAAATCGAGTTTCACCACCCGCACCCAGTGAACCTGTTTTCACCCGAACCTTGCAGGGTTTACCCCAGGGTGGCAAAGGTTGGCCCAACCAAAATTGAGCCAAATCACGACGGTATTCTTCCGCCGCCTCACCAACTCGCTTCGCCTCGTTCGACGTTGCAGCAGTGACAATGAAGTTACGAGTTTGATAAACAGCGCCCGTTGAAAAAAACAACGAAACAAAGATCAAACTGCATCGCAGAATTCGAGCTTCCATGCTCATTCCATGCGGTGATTAGGGAGTTAACTGGTGTTTTGTAAGGCGTCCAAATCAGTCCAACCGACTCGTCAGCTGCCTTACCATCCCGCAAATCCGTTCGCGGCACAAGACCAACCCGCAGCAAATGCCGGTCCTTGACTGGCTCAGATTTGCCCAACAAAAGGTATTTTCCTCGTAAGTTGTTTTGCCTCAACATGTTGCGATGTTGTTTTACAATTCAGGCAATGCCAGTCAGCTCCGCAAAACGGTTGCAGAATTTACATCTGACACGCTCGACTTTGTCGCTTTTGCAGACGAAGCCGGTCAGCAAAGCGAATCCAACGGCGACGTGCCGACCGTCTGAAATCTCACTGGCAGAATCATGAAGGAACGACACCATCAAATACGGAGTGGTACAAATACGGAGTGGTCGGTTTCAAATTGACTGCTAGGGAGTGAAGGCAGCATTCAGAGCCACCCAATTGTTGATCACTCCCAATCCTTATTCCTACTTCAGGCCAGTATCTCATGTTGATCACAGCAGCATTTCTGACACTGTTTTCAGCGTGGGCTCTTTGGGGATGGGCGGTTGGTGAATCTCGAAACATCAAACCGTTGAGAAAGACGTGTGGCCCAATTTTTGTCATTGCAGTCACTGTGCTTGTTGGTGGTGTTACGATCAGGACCACTGAATCAGTGGTGAGGCAGCATGCAGAACAAGACATTCGAAAGCTGCTGACTGGAATTCACGATCGTCTTCAACAAGGCCAAGTGGATGTTGTTCAGCAGCAGTTAACAAGTTTGATTGATGAAGACCCAGATCAAGATCCCATCGATCTGATGGCCAGTCTTCCAGAAGCAACGTCGGTACTGCGAATTCAGAAACCACAGACGCAAATTGCCACCGTGATTCCAGAATTCGACGACCATCGCCGCCAGTAAACAGTCTGCTAAGGTAACGCTTTTACCCGAGGTCGCTTTTTGTCAAGCCACGGCTGTTCGGGGATGAGGTCAGGTTGCTGCTTCACCCATGACGGCTTAGGAAACCATCGTAAACCGCTGACTCGGGGATACGTTTCCCACACATCGCCATCACCTGCGGTGCGAGTATCGCCCGTGCGTTTCAGTTCCTTCATCAGCATTTCGTAGTGCTTGTTGCGAACGGCAGAGTGCTGGGAATCAGTTGCTAGGTTCTTCAGGCAGTCTGGGTCGGTTGGTAGATGAAACAGTTCTTCCCGAGATCTCTTCGCCACAGACATCTGTAAGCAGCGATCAATTGCTGGATCGTCTTGATGTTGGATCAAAAAGTTCAATGTCGGACAGGCATCGATATCGTGATACCCCGAATCAGGGTCTGCTAATGTCGACTGCACCAGTTGATCATTTTGATCATAAGTTGCTTTCGAGTATTTTTGTTGGGGACCAGCAGGCCAGCGTTCAGGAGTGAAGTTGATGAGGTACAGCCATTGTTTTGTCCGCAGAGCTCGTATCGGATAGCCCAGCGAATTGTACCGTGATGATGAATGCCGTTCTCGACCAGCAACAATCATCTGTCGATCAGGATTCAGTCTCCCAGACTTCTTTGTTTTCAATTCGTCAACAAGACTGACTCCCACACCGGGAAATTCTTTCGGAGCAACCACATTGGCGGCTTCATAAATGGTTGCCGTTAAATCGACAAAGCTCACCAAATCGTCACTCACGCGATTGCCCGGAAAGTGCTTTGGCCACGAAATTGCTAAAGGCATATGAATGCCTGCGTCGTAGCAGTTCGCTTTGGCTCGTGGAAACGGCATGCCGTTGTCGGACGTGTAAATAACCAGCGTGTTTTCTAGCTCGCCCTTGTCTTCTAGGATCTGCAGCATCTGTTTCACGTGATCGTCAAAGCGGTTGACTTCAAACGCGTAGTCCAGCAAATCACTGCGAATTTCAGGGGTATCCGGAAGGTAACGGGGCACATCCACACTGGCCGGATCGAGCCCCGATTTGATGCCAGACCCTTTGACATAAGGTCGGTGAGCATCATGGCCGCCAAACCAAAAACAAAATGGCTGGTCGTCTGGTTGTTGATCGAGGAAGGATTGAAAGGCGGCGACATGGCCTTTCTTTTTCTTGCCGCCGTATAACTTTCCTGCTGGATTTTCGCTTCGTCCTGCTTGTCTAAAATTTCCAGGAGCCCACGCCTTCCCTGTACTGCCAACAAAGTAGCCAGCTTGGTGCAAAGCTTCCGGAAAAGTAACGTACTTCTTTTGAAAGTAGCTGGCATGAGTGCCTGCTTCTTCAATCATCCAGATATGCCGTCCTGTTAAAAAGGCGGCTCGACTTGGGCTACATCCCGGAGCACAGCAGTACGCGTTATTGAACAGAATGCCATTCTTTGCAATCGAATCAAAAGCCGGTGTTTGCACCATGTCACAGCCGTACGCTGATGCATGAGGAAACGACACGTCGTCACTGATGGCAATCAAAACATTGGGCCGCTGTGCCGCCAACAGCATCGTTGAACAAGATAACTGGCTTCCAGCCTGAAGTGCTCCTACGATGAACAACAGCTGAAGTAAGAAACGTTGAAGAGGGAACGTGTGTGAAGCGAGCATGGCGAACACGATTCTGAAATGGTAAAGAATCCAAAGTGGACCTTATTCAGCATACTCAGACACACCAAAAAACAAAATCTAGGCGACTGCGGTTTTCCGCGAAACCTTCGCCTTGTGCAGCGTGCATTTTAAGTTCTCGTGTTGCTGATTTTGCCAGACTTCAGCTGAGAGATCAGCAGCTGAAGTCGGGCAACAAAGAAAACGAATACTCCATCCCCCTGCTTTCCAGACAAACCAAGTCGCAGGAGAACAAAGTCGCAGGGGAACAAAACAATTTGGTGCCACGCCCCCTGATAGACACAATTTACTTGGATCTTTTCCAGTCCCTCTTTCCGAAAGCCCATTTGATGATCTGTCGCATTGCTGC
>CAYTUE010000116.1:0-2824 GCA_964441085.1 uncultured Planctomycetaceae bacterium | reverse complement strand
ATCTTTTCCAGTCCCTCTTTCCGAAAGCCCATTTGATGATCTGTCGCATTGCTGCCTTTGTTTTAGCCACGATGTTCATTTCCAATGTCTCTGCTGCTGAAGACAATCGATTCTTTGAAATGCGGACTTACTACGCCAACGAAGGTAAGTTGGATGAATTGCAGGCTCGATTCCGCGATCACACACTGAAGCTCTTCAAGAAGCACGGCATGGCCAACATCGGTTACTGGGTGCCTAAAAAGAACGATGACAACACATTGATCTACATCCTTGCCTATCCAAATCAGGAAGCTCGCGAATCTTCGTGGAAGACGTTTCTGGCAGATCCCCAATGGAAAGCCGCGTACAAAGCATCAATTGCGAATGGGAAACTGGTTGCCAAAATCAAATCGATTCCAATGAAGGCCACCCACTACTCACCCGTCATGAAACCGAACCAAACAAACAAAGCTCGACTGTTTGAACTTCGCACTTATACAACTCAACCAGAAAAGTTGGAGACCTTAAACAGTCGGTTTCAAGATCACACAATCAAGCTGTTTACCAAGCATGGTTTGACACCGCTTGGCTTTTGGGTGCCAACCAAGGAAAAAGACGGGGCGTCCAATCAGCTGATCTACATGTTGTCTCACGAATCAATGGAGGCTCGCAAAGCCAACTTCCAAGCGTTCGGTAAAGACCCCGAATGGCAATCTGCCAAGGCCGCATCGCAAGCCGCAGGACCTGTGTTAGTCCCCAAAGGAATCCAAAGTCAGATTTTGATTCCTACAGATTTTTCTCCCACGCGTTGATAGACAAACTCAACTGATGAAGATTTCACTGACGACGTGACTGCACGTTAAGTGAGCCAACAAACAGGTGCTCGCATTTCGTCTGCAGTCAGAAGACACGCACGCGGAATCACGGGAAAATCGACAGTCGCGCAGCAAAGCTTCAGGCATCTGCTCAGGCTGAGCCAATCTAGAATGCTTTGGGTGACTTTGTTAAAGTTCCAGCTTTCGCATATCGGTGAGCTGCGATCTCAGATGCACATGATTGTTGATTCACGGTTCGTCTGCGCCTTCGGGCAAGAGTGTCTCTTGCGGTGTGAGTTAAGACATTGGTGCAAGTTAAAGTAATGGTGCCGTATTGGTTTCACCTTGAATCACTCACAGTGCTTCCCTGTTGAGTGCTTCCCTTGATGAGTGTTTCCCTGTTGAGAGCTTGTTTGTGCGAAAACTAAAACTCATTCTGGCGTTCGTTCTTTTTACTCTTCTCGGCATATTTGCTCGCCCGTTCATCGAACCGTTCTTTTCGGGATTGCCTGCCGAAAAGCCGAAACCGGATCTGAACAAGATCTATGGGCGAAGCATCAAGGAAGGCAACATCATCCGCAATCCGGTGATTGTCATTCCGGGAATGATGGGATCTAAGCTCAAGCAACGATCAACCGATCGAACGGTTTGGGGAGTCTTCGATAAAGCATCTATCGATCCCGATGTGGCGGAAGATGTGAGATTACTTGCTTGCCCAATCAACGGTGAAAACCTGGACGTTTTCGATGACGGAGTCTATGCGTCCGGGGTTCTTGATTCCGTCAAGATTCAGATTGCGGGCCTAGCACTTCATCACCAAGCCTATCTCAACATTCTGCGGATGCTGGGCGTGGGTGGGTATCGAGATGAAGAACTTGGTCTTTCCGGAGCCATCGATTACGGCGAACAACACTTCAGCTGTTTTCAATTTCCTTACGATTGGCGACGAGACAACTCAGAAAATGCAAAACAGTTGCACCTGTTTTTACTGCAGAAAAAAGCCTATGTCGAAGCGGAAAGAAAAAAACGCTACGGCGTCGACATGCCTGTTCGATTTGACATCGTCGCACATTCGATGGGAGGACTTGTTGCTCGGTACTATCTGAGATACGGAGATCAGGGGGCTGCAATCGATGGAAGCTCGCCTCAGTTAAGCTGGGCGGGCTGTGCCCATGTTGACCGTCTGATCATGATCGGTACTCCCAACAGCGGGTCGGCTAAGTCTCTCATTTCGGTCCATGAAGGATTTTCGTTGTCCTATTTTCTGGATGCCTTCCCAAGTGGTTTGGTTGCATCGTTACCATCAATCTACCAGCTTCTTCCCAATGGCCCGACTGCGACCGTGCTTGATAAAGAAACCAACAAACCACTGAATCATTTTGACATTGAAACATGGGATCAACGCGGCTGGGGGATGCTCAACCCCAACCAAGACAGTGTTCTGCAACAACTCCTTCCTGATGTAGATTCACAAGCAGAACGTCGCGCGATTGCGAAGGCTCATGTTGCAGCGTGTTTACAGCGAGCCAAAAATTTTCACGCAGCTTTGAACGTCAAAGCGACCCCACCAGAAGGAACATCGATTCACTTGTTTGTTGGAGACGCCATTCCCACGGCCACCACCTTAACTTCGGATTCCGAACTCCGGACCTTTGAACCGTTGAGCCATTCTCCGGGTGATGGAACGGTCACTCGATTGTCCGCGATGGCTGATTGGCGAACAGAAAATCACTGGCACCCGATGCTGCAATCCCCACTCCAGTTTCGAGACGCACACTTTTTGAGTTACGATCATTTTGGGTTAACTCAATCAACAGAATTTACAGACAACGCACTGTACCTGTTGTTGGAAGATCCCACCAAACATGCTCCTCCGATGATGTTAAAATAAACTGCTGCAAAAACAAACGCACTGGTTCGAGCGAAGACGATGCCGAACGCACATCGTCATTTCGTCACGACTGCAGCTACGTCACCACAGCAGCTACGTTCAACCATGTCAGCTACGGCTTAACCACAGGCTTCGCTGC
>CAYTUE010000115.1:0-12219 GCA_964441085.1 uncultured Planctomycetaceae bacterium | reverse complement strand
CGAACAGCATGCCTCCCAATACAACAAATGGCCAGATCCATCGTTTGCGAATGGCGACAATGAGACATAGGGTAAACGCGCCAAGGATGACCAAGAGAATCAAGCCCATCTTGATACTTAAAACTGGGGAATGCACTAGTGGTTCTCCTGATTGGACGCACTGCAAAACATGTTTCGATTCATACGAATACGAAACGTGACAATCGCCACTGCAGTGGCAGCTAATGCGAGTAACATGGCTTCATCGACGTCGCCGATATCTGGAAGTAGCAAAAGGACGATGTTCATTGCTACGAGTCCGACGAGTTCTAGAAACAGGGTGATTTTGTCGAAACGGGAATGACCTTGGCCGACTGTCTGAGTTTGATGACGTTTAAGATGCCTAAGTCGACGGAACCAAGCGGTGAGACAGCCAAAGGTTAATGCGGGGAGAAAAAAGCCACCGTCTACCAGCAGAGAGCCAATCAGTAATATGAGGGAAACGATTGCTGATCCGGCGGTGAACAGATTCAGTAAAGTCGTTGTGGTTTGTTCATTTGATTGAGCCAGAACCAGCCGCAATCGAAAGTGCAGGGCGACTACTCCACCAATAAGTCCAAGGGGAATCATGACAACAAGTACGTCATCATCGCCTTCCATCATGCAACCAGTCAGAATCACGACGACTGCTAGAATAATGGCTTCTAGGAGAATGGCGTTTTTGCTCCAAGGTGTCACGATGGACTTGAGATTTGCATAAGAGGATTGCTTTGGTGTTTGAAGTAGAGCATTGTCGTAAACTGACTGGGCAAGTTCCGTTTCGGTCTTACGAAAGGGAGCCATGATTTGCATGGCCAAAGCCAACATCATCACTGTGCCACCAGCGAATGCGGCGTCAGTTCCATCAGCAAAGACAATCATGCTCATACTGGCACAGACACCCGCAAATAATGTGGCTGGCACGAGAAATCTGTGGGGGCGGTCTGAAGCGATAAAACATCGCCAGTCAGGAATACCAGTTCCCAAAATGAAGCCAGTGACAAGTTCATCTGGCATCGGCATCCGTGTTTCGTTAACGAGAATTGCCCCTGCGACCCCTCCCGGGATGACAAACAGCAGGCGGCTGAGTCTGCTCCAGAAGTAGCCTGGTGCACGGACTGCGTCTGAGAAACTGAGGAATGCTCCGAGGCCTCCCGCGGCAACCATAAAGAACCCTAGGAGCCCAATTCCGTCTTCGTCCATGTGAGCATGTGAGAGACTCGCTACCGCAAAACTTCCTATGGTGGCCATGCAAACCAATATCAGCAGCTTCCACCCCAGTTCTAATGCATCAGTGGCAGATGTCTGCTGACCAGACGGCACATAATTGATGCCAATCTGTTGTGCAAAACTTACCGTGCGAGGCAGTGCTTTTTGTTGAGCGTGTGGTGTCTTGGATTGCAAATTTCCCGTGTCCCCTTGCATTGTTGGGGAGGTGGAATCTGCGGCTGAGAAAGGTCTCGAACGTTCAAGTACGGCCGCCGGGCTCGGTGGAATTGGGTTTGGCGGATTTTGATGCGGTGGATTTTGGCCGGAAGGAATGGGAGGCGGAGATTGGTTTAACTTTTGGGAAGCAGCTTGATGCTTAAGATCTGTTTGTTGTCGAGATAATCGTGTTCGTTCACCGGCCATCGATAGTGTGGCCGGGTAAAACGTGTCTGTGACAGAAGGAGTCTCTGCTTCCTGAATGGCGACTGCAAATTCATGAGCATTCGAAAAGCGGTCGACTGGATCTCTTTGCATCGCCTTGGCGACGGCGGTTGCAAATGGTTCGGAAAGTCGGCTGAGATCTGGTTCTTGGCTTAAGTGTTTCATCAACACTTCGCCCATGGATTCGCCCACGTGCGGTGGTTTTCCGGTCAGCATTTCAAACAGCATGCAGCCCAGCGCATAGATGTCGACTGTTTTGTCGTAGCGTCCCATGCTGATTTCGGGAGCCATATAGTGCACGCTGCCAACGGTCATCGTATTGCCGCTACGGTGACTGTTCGTGATGACTTTGCTTAAGCTGTAGTCGCCAATTTTGACGACACCATCTTCGAAAAATACGTTGTGAGGTTTTAAGTCTCGATGCACGATTCCTGCTTCGTGCAGATAGCTTAACCCTTTGCAAAGTTCACGTAGGAAAAACCGAACTTGGTCGATGTCGAGACCGTTTGGTGCTTCATCAAGGATGTCTCGTAAACACGGTCCGCTGACGTATTCCATGATGACCCATGGAGTTCCATCGGGCGCATGTTTGACGTCGAAGATCATCACCAAATGCGGCGACTTCAGATTCATACAGTGGCCGATGCCTCGCAGTTCGACCTCTTCGTAGTTTTGAACGGCCTTTAATGCGACTTCTCGTCCTGAATCACTGACGGCAAAATAAACTTCCCCAAAACCACCTCGCCCCAGCGCGTACTGAATGGTGTAACCATCCAGAGGGCGGTCGCCGTTTTGGTATCGATAGGACATGTTGGTCGATTTCTGTGAAGATCAATGAGTTCTAAATGGAGCGGGCAATTTGACGTCGATAAGAATTGATGTTTCTTGGCAAGTGTTAACAGTTTGCCAGCACACTGTTAACACAGGTTGGTTTTCATGACATGGTTTGCTGATCGGCCAATGCGAATCTGATGTGTTGAATGGAAATTGGTGAACCGACTTGGAGCGCGTGAGATTCTTGTCCGAGTTGTCGAACGGCAAGGTCTGATCCCGATCGGTGTAGCAGCACGGGGGTTGTGATGTCTGGCAGTTTCAGGTGGCAATCGTTGGCTCCCATCAGGAGCGAATCGGAAAGCAAGATAATATGCCGAATGTCTCGTCGTTGAAGTTTTGCTGCACTGACTGTGAGCACAGCCGAACTACTGGCGGCCACAGGTTGAGAAAACTTGAGTCGGGCTCGTGCTCCGATTTCGATGGAATCGCCACTTTGTAACAGGTGTCGATTGGCCGTTCTGCCGTTGACAGTGAAGGGCACAGTGGATTCCGCGAAGTAGTCTTCTGCCGTGCGGCGAATGACAACAGGTTCGATTTGTCCGTCCGTCAGTAATCCGATATCGACTGGTTTGCTGTGGCTGGCTGTTCCAATGGAAACAACGTCTTGGGTTTGCAACAACAAGCTACCAATGCCATCGACTTGAAGGATCCGTCCGTTGCTGAGTCTGTTTGAATTCGCTTGCGGAATCGGAGGCAGATTGCCAGCGGGAGGTGCTTTTGCGGGCGGTTGGGCGGACGGTGTTTCGATGAGTGTTTTGTCGAATGCGGCAAACAGTCCCAAGGGGCCAGATTGCAGTTCTTTCAGCTGTTCTGTGATGGCTTGGACGTGTTTGAGGGCAGTGGAAATCCACTTGGCATGAGTTAATTGATTAAGCAGCCTGAGATTCGTTTCGGCTGTCAGGAAGTTTTGTTGGGTGATGGCCGTGTTGATGGTGGAACAGCAAGACAGCAATTTCGACAGTTCATCAATCGCGGGATGTTTCCAGTCTTGAATAGATTCGAAAGCTGAAATGGCTTTATCAATTCGGCCATCGGAAATTGCTTTGGTGGCATCCACACAGATGGATTGAATGGCAGCATCCTTCAGCTTTGCAATTTGAGGATGCCGCTGTTGTCCATCATTGAGAGTTCGGATTTTTGTGACGACTGCTTGGTAAGCATTGTTTTTGGCCGCGTCTGAAACCTGCTGAATGGTGTGTTCAATGATTTGGCGTTGTTGATCTAAGAGCTGTTCGGTTTGTTTTTTTGCTTCAATGCCTCGTTCGGAAACATTGTTTTGTGGCATGTCTTTCAGTAGCCGCTGGCCAAGTGAAAACTGGCCAACTTCGGCTTGCTGTCGGACTTCGTTAAGAACTTGATCTCGTCCGAATCGTTCGGCATTGATCTTTTGTTGAGCTGCGTTGACAGCGGCAAGAAGCTGAGCGATTTCGACACCATTGCCCGCCAGTTCGTGAGCTCGACCTGCATCGTGTTCTGCATCTTGTAGTCGGTTTTCTGCAAGATGCTGTTGGGCTCGCTGAACAAAACGATCCGCAAGTTGGCTGATCAGCGCTTGGGCATCACGATGAGTGCGTTCTTTGGAAGTGGTGAGCACTTCGAAAGCGTCATCAAGTCGTGAGGCAGCCAAGGCGACGGATGCTTTTTTCAGATCGACATGAAACATGGAAAACAGATCTCAGCTTGAGTGCGCTGTTGGAAGGCTTTGGCAGCATGCTGCTTTGGGCTGCCGCATTTGATCTTCGACAGAAACAAGGTGCTGGAATAAATCAGGCAAGACGTATGGAAATGGTGCTGGAAAGAAATTCGGTCAGACAAGCAGAAAAGTAACACGGGCCAGAGCCCATGCTACTGTAGTATTGGTTTGCCGTGGCATTGGTTTGTCGTGATATTGGTATTGCCGTGGTGTTGGTTTGTTTCGCTGTTTTAGTTTTCAAGATAGGCATCGAGTTCGGCCAGTAGCGAGGCTTCATCGACGACAGTATCGAAGCTGGGATCGACATACAAATCTTGTTCGTGCTGCAGAACGCGTTCGGCAACTTCCAGGCGAGTTTCGATCGAATTTAGGAGTTGATCGGCATCTGCAAGGCGATTTGAGTCGAAGGAACTGCCTGTTTCCAGTGCTGAAGCTTGGACAAGACGGTGCTGAGCGGCCAAGCCTTCGACTTTCAGTTCGAGTTCTGCTTTTCGATCTCGCATTTTGTCGAGTAAGGTCAACGCCGCGTTGAGACCTTCTTGGCGTTTTTCTAGCAGGCGGTGTTTGCTAGCCAGAGTGAGTTCACCTTGTTTAAATTTACTAAAGCGTTGCGCCAGTTTGGTGGTCATCCTGTGACGGTCGCTGTTGGGATCATCGGGACGGTACGCCACCGTTTGGATGCTCATATCTTGTCGCAGTGCTGCCAGAACTTGGCGATCGGAATCCAGCGTCTTTTCGGATTGCAGGATTTCTTTTTCGAGTGAAGCGATTTCGACTTCTTCTTGGGCAATCATGCGGATTTGTGATTGCAGGTCAGGAAGAATTTCTTCGATCAATTGCTTGGCTCGTTTGAGTTCGAATTCAACAGGCACGGCGTTTTGAATTGCTTGTTGAGCGGTTGTTCCGGTGGTGGCTAAGTAGCTTGGCAGCTGACTTCCAAAGACTAGAAAACCGGCGGCGGCAATCGTCATCATTCCCAAGAACCCGTATTTGATTAATCGCACCATGATCGGCTACTCCCACAATGTGCGGAGTAAAATCCGCATTAGAAAATGTCTGTCACCCGCAGATTGCGGTGTTCAGATGGGGGAATCGCTTGGAATTTTGTTTTGTTGCGCCGCTTGAAAAGAAAATTGGGCATTTTTTTGAGAGGGGCAGAGCAGGGCGACTCGACGCGGTGGACCGAAGGCCCATCCGTTTGCCTCGTCCGGGCTGAAAGCCGGGGGAATTGGTGGATCATCATGATCAGGGCCAGCGGCCTAGCAGTTTGGGAAATGCTTGGGCCATTGGTGCGGCCGACTGCAGTCGGCCGACTTTTGCGTTCGGCCTCTGTGAGGCCGAACGCGACGGAATCGGGCTCACAGAGCCCGACTGCAGAAATTTTGAGCCGTTGGTGCAGACGACAGGTTTCAGCCGTTTTATTTGCCCAGCAATTCGGTTCTGAGATTGGTCAGAAGTTCGACCGCGCTGCCGATATCTGCTTTTTGTTGAACGGGGTCTTCTGGGATTTCTCGTTCAATGGTCAATGGGCCTGTGTAGCCAATTTCTTTGAGCGTTTGCAGGTAATTTTTCATTCCCACATCGCCTGTTCCCAAAGGCACTTCGCAGCCCCATGCGGTTCCTCGCACACCTTCGGCGGCCCAAGTTGCGTCTTTGCAATGGATGCTGCGAACGTGTTGAGCCACTTTTTTCAGTGCGGCGATGGGTTCTCCTGTGCCATACAAAATCATGTTGGCTGGATCGAAGTTGATGTACAGGTTCTGGCGATTCACGTCAGCGATAAAGTGCAGCAGGTGCTCGGCTGATTCTTGGCCGGTTTCCAGATGGACGTTTTGTCCGTTGGCGGCAACGTAATCCAGTAGATCTTGAGTCGACTTAACAAGATCCAGATAGCTTTCCGATTGTGTGTCTTGTGGAACAAATCCAATGTGCAATCCGATGGCATCGACATTCAGAAGTTTGGTGAAGTCGCTGATTTCTCGAGTCTCTTGAAGGCGAGCTTTTCGAGTTTCCAACGGTACCAAACCAACTGTCTTGGCCGTTGTGGCGATATCTGCATAACTTTCTGCTTCATATCCACAAAAGACACAAGTGATGGTGATGCCTGCGTCGTCGCACTTCTTTTTGAAGGCGTCCGCCATTTCTGGCGTCCGGCTTTCTTGATGAGGTGTGTGCAGCTGGATTGTGGGAATTCCCAAATCCTTCACGATGTCGAAGTGAACTCCAAGCCCTGCATCGACAGATGCGAACACACCAATTGGCCAGCTACTCATGATTTTCTTGCTTTCGATTTCAACAGGACGTTTGATCCCGCATCGTGGCAGCCCAGAAAGCGAAAATCAAATCACTGAAAGAGGGGAGCTGAAGAAAGAGGTTCTGGTTGTTCTATCGTGCGTCGTTGACTGGTGTGTCGTTGACTGGTGTGTCGCTGGTTTGTGGGCATGGCAGCGGCTGCGACGGTTCCAGATGTTTCGCCCGTTAGTAGCTTAAGCAGCCAGGGGCTTGCTTTCGGGATGACGACCACTTTTTCACCGTTAGGAGCAGTGGAGTCTTTGATGATGACTGTGATTTCGGTGGAACCAGATTGGTTGGAACTGCTGGATTGTGTGAATGGGTCGTTGAGCCCAGTTTGAATTGCGTTTGTGGTGGCAACGGTTTGCGGCATGGGCGGGGTTGGCATTTCTGGAGCCGGCTGTGGAGCAGAACTGGTGCCTGATGCTTGTCCAAACAGTTCGTCGAAGACTCCATCGTCTGTGGGGAAGGGGCTTTCTGGTTCAGCCATGGGGGTTGCGTTAGCCATGCTTCCGGCAAAGTTGTCTCTGGTTTGCTGCATGATTGAAGTCAAATTCAATTTCCGAAGCAATGTTTGCAAGGGGGCAACGCCATCATGCGGCGCGATGCCGCAATACAATCCTTCTCCTGCTTTGTAGTCTGCTGCGCTGCATACTCCCACAAGTTGGTTTTTAGAATTGAAGAGTCCTCCACCCGATCGGCCTTGTGTGGGGGCGTTCGTGCAAAGAATGGTGGCTGGGCCTTCGAAGCGATTGACTTCGATCACGTTCATTTTGAGACGAGTGGGAGGATCTCCGTTGCTGCATCCGATGCTAAATAGGCTTTCTTTTGGTCGCACGGCCGAATTTTCGAATGCGACTTTCGCCGCAGGTAAAGCACTCGTGTTTTTGATTTGAATGATGGCGATATCTGCATTGTGGTCTCCACCAATCACTGTTGCGGGGTATTTCAGAACCTTGTCACCCTGAAAGACGTCGACTTCGATAGCAGCGTTCGCGTCAGCATCTTTGAAGATATGAGCACACGTGAGAATGGTCGATTGCCCCGGAACACTATGGATGACGGTGCCCGTTCCGACGTCTCGCATTTTGCCATCCATGAGTCTCACACGCACGGTTGCTTGGTGTGGAGTGGAACTTCGTTCCATTGATGTGAGTGAAGTTTCTGGGCTTTGAGCGCGCACATCCGCATCATCGATTTGGTCTGCCGTTGAATGGGTGGGTGACTTAAACCGGTCAAAGAAGCCGCCGATTCCTGTGCGCGTGCCGGAAGCGTCTGCTGTTGAACGGGTGTCTGAGCTGGGAGACGCTTGACTGAGCGATGCCGGTGTTGTGCTGGCGGCCAGCTGTGCTTCGCGAGCATTTTTTCGGTCGTTGTGAAGTTTGCGAGACGCTGCATTCATGGCGTCGCAAAGTGTTTTTTCGGCAGTCAGTCCAACGAATCGTCTGACTTCTTTGCCTTCTGCCATCACGATCAGTGTGGGGATGACGTCAACTCGAAATCGCTTGCTGACTTGTGGGTTTGCCGAAAAGTCAATCTTTCGGATGGGGTAGCCCAGCTTTTCCATGTCTTGTAGCAACGGGATCATTTGCTGACAGGGTGTGCAATAGCTGGCGGTGAAATCCAGCAGGACAATGTCGGGCAGATCTTGGGCGTTGAATTCGTCGGCAGACGACTGGCACGGGAGAAGCAGGAAAACAGACAGCAGCAGTGCAATGAGCGTGGAATTGCTGAGCTTCATTTGGGCATCCTTGCCGTTCAGGTTCGTGAACCAGAAGAACAACACATGTTGTCTCACAAAATGTGTTTGTTCTCAATCTTGGCGGCCAATCCATTGGTGCCAAGAAAAATTTTGGAATCGTTAATCGCGACCTACAAGTCCTACCGGTCTTTCACAGTGAGGTTTTGTAAGTCTTACCGATTTGTTGTTGTAAAATGTGCATTGGAACAATGCAACAAACGGCGAACGAGCTTCAACCGATGTGCGGTTGAAGTGCTGATTTGTTAGGAAAAAGTGTGATGGGAAGGAAGATTGTCGTGTGAACCCACCTTGTTCCATCGGTGTTCGTCGTTGTTGCGTGGTCACATAACTGCAATACGTGTGCCAGTGAGCGAAGAACGGTTCCGCCAGATCATGAAAGCGACGTTTATCGACGGTGTTTCATGGCCATTTCGATGTCTCGCTTGTGGTCTTTTTCTTTCATGTTTTCACGTTTGTCGTGCAGTTTTCGTCCTCGACAAAGCCCCACTTTGACTTTGACAAAGCCTCGCTGCAGGAACACGGACAAAGGCACTAACGTCAGTCCTTTTTGTTCGCCCGATTCGGCAAACTTTTGAATTTCTCGACGATGGAGCAGCAGCTTTCGTTTTCGCTTTCGTTCGTGGTTGAAGACGGATGCCTGTGGGTATTCGGCAATGTCGGCATTCACCAGCCAAACTTCGCTGCCGTCGACTCGAGCATAAGATTCTTCGATCGAAATCTTGCTGTTGCGGATGCTTTTGACTTCGCTGCCGTAAAGTTGGATTCCGCAATCGATTTCATCTAACACGTCGTATTCGTGCCGAGCTTTTCGGTTGCTGCAGATGATTCGAGCATTCGGATCAACGGTGGTTTTGTGTTTCTTTTTGGGCTTTGCCATGGGGATTTCCGTCTTTGAAGCACCGACGGCAGATGAGGGCAGGACAAGATGTCTTCGTTCTGTCAGACAGACTAATTTTGTCGACACACCAGCGATAAACAGAGTGCAGATCAAACTGACACAGTTTCTCGTTTTGACATTCCCTAGTGAATCGGTATTCAGCGAGATGATAGCAGTTGCTGGCGGAATCAGCTTCTGAATTCAGCCATCTGATTGAGAGAACGGCTTTTGTGCCGAGATGTTGTGCGGGTTGTGATTTGCAATCGCCCAAACTGCATCGTGTGAGGCGATTTCGGCCAAGGGGCTGTCTTAAAAGGGCCGCGGAGGATGTTGGGTTTAAGAGCTTGATTGCATTGGGAATGTTACGGTGGAGATTGGAATTTCACGGCTGAGAATGCTGTTGGGGAACCGTTCTAGCAATTGAAACTCGACATTCAGCGATCTTCACCCGTTGGGTTGTTGGCAGGCTGACGTTTTATCTGTTGGAATTTTAAGTGTCGTTGAGAGGCGCAAATCGGGCAATGTGAACGAATCTGGTCCGTTGTTGTGGAAGTGAAGAAGGTCAGCTTTCTGTTGAATTGCTGTAAACAAAGAAAGGGATCAGTTGACGACTTCCCTAGAGCATGCGAATAATATCCGCCAGATACGAGCATCACCCCAACCGATCACCTCAGTTTGAAGGCTGGTCACCGAACGCTCGAGTCACACCAGTAGATGGATTTACTGAACCGCAGAAAGTGATCATCGGCGCAAGACTCTTAAAATGTCTTGGTAGCTCTGTGATGAAGGGCCGATCACCATTGTCGATCATCAACCACGGAATCAGGATTTTCCCAACGCCAACGATTGATTTTTTCCAAACGCCGGTATGCTGGCTATCACAGCAGGCATGTTTCGATAAGAAAACATCTGTTGTGAGAAATCCCGGAGATTTCACCGTTAGATCTAGTACCAGAATACGTGTGTCTCACAGGGAGGCACTGACACTCGTGTTTGCTGAACAGGGGCTTTGCTCCTCTACTCGTCACAGGCACATAACAACTTGCAGGGCCAGCCTGGCTCGAGTGAAATAAGAAATAAGGGGATTCGCGTGCATCGTCTGGATTCAGGAATGAAGGCGATCATTGAAACGGCCAAGGAACGGGGCTTTGTGACTGTGCAGCAGGCACATGAGTGGCTACCTGATGAAGGTGGCGACCCGGCCATGGTGGATAATTTGATCAAGGCAATGGATGCCGAGGGACTCGATTTTATCGAAGACCCCGATATCCCCCTCGAACCCGAACCGATTGAAGAAGAGGTTCGGGAAGAGCAAGCCGAAAAAGCAGCTCGAGCGTTACTCGGTGCAGAAACATCGGCTCTGTCATCTCGTGACCCGATCCGCATGTACCTGTCTCAAATGGGGAATATTCCTCTGCTGACTCGGGACCGTGAAATCTTTCTGGCGAAGCAGATTGAAATCACTCGAAAACGCATGCGACGTCATGTTGTGGAATCGGATTTCGCTTTACGAATCGCTGTCGATATTATCGAAAAAGTGAATCGCCAAGAGCTACCGTTCGAGCGAACTTTACGAACTTCGGAAACCGAGGACGTTCGCAAAGAACAAATCGAAGGGCGCATGGAATCCAATTTGGCAACCCTGCGACACTTGATGGCGGAAAACGAAGAGCAATTCAAGTTGTGGTATGATCTGCCAGATGGTGAACCATTTAAGGATCAACTGCACGAACAAATGACAGCTCGTCGAGTCAAGATGGCGACTCTTGCTGAAGAACTCAGCGTGCGGACTCATCGAATGCAGCCAGTCATGAAGCGAATGCTTCAAATTGGTGAACGAGTTGAAGAACTTCAAGAAGAGATCGCTTGTCTGCAAGGTCTAAAGACAGCCGAAACAGAACGCGAATCTCTTGAAAGCGAACTCAAAGAATACGTCGAAATGGTTCTGGAAACTCCAGAGCAATTTAAGGCACGTTGTCGAGAAGTTCGGAACCGAATGGACGGCTGGACAGATGCCAAACAAAAGCTGTCTGGTGGTAACCTGCGTCTGGTTGTTTCGATTGCCAAGAAGTATCGAAACCGTGGTTTGAGCTTTCTTGATCTCATTCAGGAAGGCAATGCTGGACTGATGCGTGGGGTTGAAAAGTACGAATATCGTCGAGGCTACAAATTCAGCACGTATGCCACGTGGTGGATTCGCCAAGCGATTACTCGAGCGGTCGCCGACCATGCTCGAACCATTCGTATTCCCGTTCATATGTTCCAAAATATTTCGATGCTGAAAGCCAAGGCCGAAGAAATTCGCCAGGCAACCGGCCGCGAACCCAGCAACGAAGAGCTGGCAGAAGCGGTGGGCATGAGCATCGAAGAAACTGAACGGATCATGAAGACATGGAAGCATCCGATCAGTTTGGATACTCCTGTCGGCGAAAGTGAAGACAGTAGCTTTGGTGAATTTCTAGAAGACAGTCACGAGCAAAGCCCAGCGGAATCAGCCGCCAAGCAGATGTTACGAGACAAAATTGATCACGTTCTTAAAAGCCTGACGTATCGTGAACGCGAAATCGTGAAGTTGCGATACGGTTTGGGAGACGGCTACAGCTATACACTGGAAGAAACAGGCCGAATCTTTAAGGTGACTCGAGAACGGATTCGTCAGATCGAAAGCAAAGCGTTAAAGAAGCTGCAACACCATACTCGAGCCATTCACCTGAAGGGTTTCGTGGATCATGTTGCCGATGACGATGAACCAAAGAAGGATCAGTCGTCTGAACCAGCAGCGGTAGAACCATCGACTGTCGAAGTGCCAACACGAGAACCAGCTGTGGCTGAATCGTCAGTGGCTGAATCAATGCCATCTGATTTCGCTTCGTCTGAACTGATGTCTTCAGCAGCAGCTCCATCTGAGTTGTTGCAGTCCGATCTGTCGCCTTCGGAATCTCTGTCATCTGAACTGTCAGATCCGACGCTGTCAGACTCCACACTGTCAGACTCCACACCGTCAGACACGGCATCAGCGTCGTCTGAATCGTCGGGGGCTGATATCATGGGATTTATGTATTCTGATCAGCCAGAGTAGCCGTTCGACTTGGC
>CAYTUE010000114.1:10232-12330 GCA_964441085.1 uncultured Planctomycetaceae bacterium | reverse complement strand
CGTCTCGACATGCGATTGCCCTAGCCAGCATGGAGGCAAAAAATGTGTCTGATGGCTGTTTTCAGTCAACAAACGCTGCGATTTTTCCGTCCCACTGCGTGCCGTGGTTCTTGCGACACCGCCTTGCTAAAATGAGCTACGAATGCTTGAGAGGACGTGGTGTGCCGCTTACGATTCGTGATTCAGGTGACGGCGATATTGTGTGCTGTCTGGCAGGTGTGTCAGCCGAAGTCCTTCAAAAATTGAGTAAAAAGCAAAACGATTATGGCTGTTAAGGTGCGTCGCGAAGATCTGAAACCCGGTGAGGTGTTATGTCAGCATTGCACAGGAAAGTGCTGCCGCTATTTTGCGCTGCCAATTGAAACACCTGAAGGCTGGGAAGACTTCGATCATCTGCGATGGTACATGATGCATGGCAAAGTCAGCGTGTTTGTCGAAGACGATAGCTGGTACATCATGATCTTTGCCGACTGTCAGCATTTGCTCCCGAACAACTTTTGTGGAGCGTATGATACTCGCCCCAAAATCTGTCGCACCTATACGACAGATGAATGCGAATACGATAACGACGCGGCTCATGAAAGACTGTTTGAAACCCCCGAACAGGTTTGGGAGTATGCTCATGCTGTCTTGCCTGCGAAGCCTCGACGAGCGGCAACCGATCCGATCAGCCTGCCTGTGATTGCCGGTTAATGAAGATCGCGTTGATCACCGCCGGTGGAGCAGGCATGTTTTGTGGGTCCTGTATGCAGGACAACACTCTTGTTCGAGCTTTGCGAATGGGCGGGCATGATGCTGTTTTGGTGCCGACGTATACCCCGATCCGAGTCGATGAAGACAACGCCAGTTCACAACACGTGTTTCTTGGCGGTATCAATGTGTATTTGGATTCGAAGATCCCCGGATTTTGCTATTTGCCTCGCTGGGCAAAATCTTGGCTGGATCGGCCATCGGTGATTCAAGCCTTCACAAAGTTTGGCACTTCCACAGACGCTTCGGGATTGGGAGCGTTAACAGTGGATATGTTGAAGGGATCGGCAGGGCCTCAACGATCCGCATATCAGCAATTCGTTGACCATCTGTGCAATGAAATGAAGCCTGATGTCATCGTGTTTAGCAACGCGTTGCTATCGGGAGTCATGGATGAACTCCGACCTCGCTTTTCAGGACGCATTGAATGCTTACTGCAAGGTGACGATGTCTTTCTGGACGGGTTGAAACCGAAATGGAAGCCGAAAGTCATGAACTTGCTGAAGCAAAATTGCCAGCACTTCGATGGCTTTCTGGTGCATAGCCAGTACTACGCCAACTTTATGGCCGAATACCTAAACATTGATCGTCAGCGAATTCGGCAGATCCCACTGACGATTGACGTTGAAGGAGCCACACGCGAAATTCGTCAAGCTTTGAACGGTCACAGGGCAACTGATGGCGACTCGGTAGAGCGTTGCCGTATTGGTTACTTTGCCAGAATCTGTCCAGAAAAGGGAGTCGATCGTTTTCTGGAAGCTGCTGCTCAAACGCTACAGCAGCGTTCGGATGTCGAATTTGTGATTGCTGGTTTTCTGCCCAAGCAACACGAACGTTGGTTTAGCCAAAGATATCAGCAAGTCATTGGTCAGTTTCCCGATCACGTTTTTTGGTTAGGAAGTCCAGCAGACCGCCAAGCGAAGTTTCAGATGATTCGGAGTTTTGACTATCTGTGTGTTCCCACGCGTTACCGTGAGCCCAAGGGCCTGTATGTCTTAGAAGCGGCTCTTGCTGGAATCCCGAGTCTCGTGCCCGATCATGGAGCATTTCCAGAACTCATTCAACGCCTGCAGTTAGGCACTTTGTTTGCTCCCACTGATGTTACGTGCCTTGTCGAATCGATACAGGCCGCAATTGATCAGAAGACAACAGACAAGACCGTTGCGGCTGATATGGCGACGGAAGTTGTGTCACAGCATCACGGGATGGCGATCACCGGGCAGGTGATTGCAGACCTGCTGCAAGCGACTTCGTAACAAGGAATCACGCGTGACCTACGAAAGCCAAGGGCTGGTAATTTGCTGCCCCCTTTTTCAGCGAACATGGGTCACGGTTGTCTTGTAACGCA
>CAYTUE010000114.1:5101-10132 GCA_964441085.1 uncultured Planctomycetaceae bacterium | reverse complement strand
CCCCCCCTCTTCCCAAGGAAGGGGCAAGGTGCAGCGGATTTTCTATGTGAACAATTCAGGGATCACTTGACCGTTTCGAACAATCATCACGGGCCGCCCAGTGGTTGTCTGATATTCTTTTTCGTGGTTAATTCCCAAGGCGTGATAGAACGACGCGGCCACGTCATCTGGGCTAAAGCCTTCGTTCTTTGGTAATGCTCCTTTGGCGTCGCTTTCACCAAGGACTTGGCCCCCTTTGATACCGCCTCCAGCCATCAACATAAACATGTTTCTGGGGTAGTGGTCTCGGCCAACTCGTTCGGTATTGATTTTGGGAGTCCGCCCGAATTCTCCTGTGACATACACAACAGTGCTGTCCAGCAGTCCTCGTGCTTCTAATCCGGCGAACAAAGCAGACAAAGCTTCATCGAGAGGAGGCAGTTGTTTATTTGCAAGACTGTCCCAATTGTTTCGATGAGTATCCCAACCACCATTGGTGACTGTGATAAAGCGGACTCCTGATTCAATCAGACGCAAAGCCAACAGGCAACTGGCCCCCAATCCCGATTTCCCAAATTTTGCAGCGAATTCGGGGCTTTCCTTAGAGATATCAAAAGCGTCTCGAGACTTACGACTGGTGATCATTGAGTGAGCTTGTTGCCCAAACTGATCCAAGCCATCAAGGAGTTGATTGTCCGCTTCGAATTGATGGAACGTCCGGTCCAGACGATTCAGCAAGTTGTTTCGTTTTTCAACATCATCGATTGTCAGCCCGCTGCCTAATGACATTCCTCGAACCTTAAAAGCACTTCCAATGACGGGATTTGCCCCGGTGCTCATGGCTGCATAGCGTACGCCCAAGTAGCCCGGACGTTGGCGGCTTTTAGGAATCGCAACAGACTTTGGCAGTTCAGGATCTCCCCAAAGTTCTTTGCTAACGACAGCGCTAAAACCGGGATATTCCAATGACGGCAACGGGCGATTGCCCGTGTTCACGTATTCCGTACCTAATTGATGAGCAGCCACACTGTGCGATACTCCTCGAAGAATACAGAACTTATCCATCACC
This sequence comes from uncultured Planctomycetaceae bacterium, assembly GCA_964441085.1. GTDB lineage: Bacteria > Planctomycetota > Planctomycetia > Planctomycetales > Planctomycetaceae > Fuerstiella. Next base: position 9,084 of record CAYTUE010000114.1, on the reverse strand, counting down.
TGAGCCAACTTGGGCAGGTGCTCTGAAATTTGAATACCGGGAATGTTAGTCGAAATCGGCTTAAATTCGCCTCGATATTCATCGGGAGCATTTGGCTTGGGGTCGAAGGTGTCCAAATGAGATGGGCCACCATTCAGATTAATAAAGATGGCTGACTTGGCTTTTGCCTTGGCATGAATTTGATCTGCACTGGCCATTTGCAAATAGTTGGCCAAAGTCAGTCCAGCACCTCCTGCAGCGCCAGCTCTTAAAAAATCCCGCCGCCCAATGCCGTCACAGGTTCGAAAAAATGCCATGATGTGCTCCTGTGGAATTTGTCTGAAAATAAAAGATAGAGGTGTTTCGAATCGAAGGCCATGTTGGCCCTGACATTGCCGTCTCACGGGCCACTAGTGATTAACGATAAATTCTTTGGTATTCAGTATTGCCCACATCACAGACTGCAATCCTTCCATGGGTGTGTCTGCTTCTGTGATAAATGTCGACGCGATTTTTAATTCATCGGCATTCGGTTTTCGGCTTAATGTTCTGAGATACGCTTCCTGAACAAGTTCAGCGATTGTTTCATCACTCAACTGTTCTTTGGTGTCGCGTTTCTCTTTGTCGACATTGTCTGGAAGGGGCTTTCCTGTCTGTTTTTTATAGCGATCCTTGATGGACTGAATCTGCATCTGGAGTTTCTTGACCTGTCGATCAGCCCCCTTTTTCTTCTGTAGCTCTTTCAACTGCTTCTGCTTTTTACGTAGCTGTTCTCGACTGCTGCCTAAAAGTTTCTTACGCCTCGCCTTTTGAGCAACTGCCTTCGGATCTTCGGAAGTTGGTGTGAAGGCTAAGTCATGAGCATCTGCAACTTCGGAGAGCCACCCGTTTGAACTGCCGAGCATGCTCAACATTTGACGATCATTTCTTAAGAAGACTGTTTGCAGCAAGCTTGGTTCTTCAGAACGATCGCAATCACAATTGCTTTCTCGAATACTTCTACCAAAGACAGAAAGTGCGTATTGAGCTGGGGATTTTTTGCTTCGGCGAACCCCCGACCCCGGAATCGCAACAGCTCGATCTTCGATGCTGGTGACTAAGCTGGCAAAAGTATGGTCATCACTGACAGCTTGGCTCATCATATCCCATGCGACTTCGGCAGGAAGACGCCTTGGGACAGCTCGACTAAAGTTACGTTCGTCCAAACGATTCGTTGCATTTGGAATCCAACTGCGTTGGTACGTTGCACTGTTTAAAATTTCACGGTGTAGCCACTTCATGTCGAAGTCGTGAGCGATAAATTCTTCAGACAAATAGGCCAACAGTTCTGCGTTTCGGGCAGGGTTGGCAAGGTTCATGTCATCAGAAGGGCTGACGATGCCCGCATGAAAGTAGTTCGCCCAGACTCGATTGACAAAGGCAGGAGCAAACAATCGGTTTTCTGGTGATCTTAACCACGCCATCAGTGGCTCTCGAACATCTTCGAATTGTGTCAGGTCCATTGGTTCTTCACCTAACAAGGTACCTGTGGTTGACGTTGCACCGGTATTGCGTTTCTTCTTTTTCTTCTTTTTGTTGCCGGGTTTGTTAACGACCTTCCTCGGCGGCTTTGAGTAAACTTCGCCAAAAGGAATGATGCCCCCATTGCGAACGATTTTCCCAAGCTCATTTCTTAACTGATTGCCCTTGAGCTCTTTGGGCATTTCCAAGCTTGTAAGTAGCTTTTGATACTGCGAACGACTTTCCGGTGCGGGATTTTGCGTGCGTCCTTCGACGCCTGAGAAGAAGCCCTGAAACCCTTGAAAGTCTGCTTGAGTCCACTGGTCGAATGGGTGCTTATGGCACTGAGCACACTGGATGCGAATCCCCAAAAAACTGTAAGCAAACCCGATGACTCGTTGTTCTTTCGTGCGGAAGTTTGCACGAGACCAATAGTGAGGCATCATGCTGCGATCGGCGAAGGACTCTTCGCTATCTTTGTGATACAGCTTGCTTAAGTTTTCACAGTATTGATTGTAGCTTTCATCTGGTTCACGACTGGTTGCCAGAACCAAACCTTCCACGATGTCGTCGTACGGCACGTTCTGTTCGACTCGTTCATGGATCCATTCATACCACTGTTGAGACGCTGCGCTGCGAACAGGCGTGACGTTGTTTAACTGATCGTCGCTGTTGCCCGTGTAGTCGCACAGCCGAGTTGTCCACCAGCCGACGTAACCTGGTCGCTCTAACAGTTCATCGATTTTCAGTGATCGCTTGTTCGATCGTACATCCGCAGTAAATTCCGTGATTTCAGCGGAAGTCGGCAGCACTCCCGTTACATCTAAGCTGGCTCGACGTAAAAATTCTTCGTCAGTACACACGTCTGATGGTACGATTCCCAGCTTCCGCAGCTTGTTTACGACGAGCTTGTCGATCTGTGTCTCTGCGGCGACCACAGGGTACCGGTCTCCCACTTGTTGACTTACCGGACGGATAATGGGAACGGGGACGACGGCGTTGTCGTAGAAAACCACAACGTGAGTATCACCTTGTGCTCCTGCTGTCACCATGCCGTCTTCTGTGATCTTCGCAATTTGATCATCGTTGGTTTGAAAACGACACAAGCAAGTTACGTCTTCGGATGTTCCATCAGACCAAATTGCAGTAGCTTGCAACTGGATGTTTTCGCTGTCTGATTGAAAAACAATCTCACTGGGACTGACTTTGAGTTGCGACAACCGAGCCGGTGCATCGCCAATCGATGGCGCTTCGTTGCGAATCCATTCTTTCAGCAAATTATGTTGCCAAGAACGCGGTTTGATTCTCTGACCACCTTCGTGATCCACTTCTTGTAACGGCTTTTGCAGCAAATAGCTGGTGTGAAGTTGATCAGCCAGATCAATCCGCTCAGTCAATTGTGCGTGATCTGCTTCGAAGTCGTAACCAAACAATGACAGTTGAAAACCACCTCGCCCCTGAAAAGATCCATGGCATGCTCGACCATTGCAACCGAGTTTGCCGAGCAGCGGCATGACATGCTTTTGAAAATCCGGTTCTGTTTTTGATGAGAAACTTGCGAGTCCTACTTTCGATGAAGAACTGGCAAGTTCTCCTTTCGATGAGGAGCTGGCAAATCGTTGAGCAACAGACTGTAAGACCTTGGCTGTTGGTGCGACGTCTTGCACAGTTGAAATTTGCGCAGTTGACATGCTGATCGTTGTCATTGCCAGCAAGGCAACCACACTGAGCTGAGTAAGAAGATGTCTCATGTATGACTCCTGACGTGATATTGCTCGCTGCATGTTTGCATTTTGCAAACATGCAGCTGTGTGGCTGGAGGTGGAAGGAAGGCTGCTTCAGGGGATGGTGATGAATTCGACTTTTTCGAATTCTTCTTTTCGCTGCTGGATTTTTTGCCGCCTTTCAGGAAGTTGTCCTTGGCCGCTTTTTTCCGTGCAGAATGAGCCTTACGAGTTAACTTTGCCATATCTCGCTCAACTTCTTCCTTCAACTGTCCCTCTTGAAGGTTCAACCGCTTATCGATTTGGTCAATACGAGCCTGAAGCCGTTGGCGTTCAATTGCGAGTCGTTCGTTACGGAGCGTTTGCTGTCTTTGCAGCAATCGAAGTAAAGACACTTCCTGACGGTCGGAACCAGTCACGGTCCAGCGAGCCAGTTCGAGACGAATTTCGGTATCGACTTTCCACAAATTCAGTTCGTTCTGAAACCTGTCGGGTTGGCGTTCTTGAAAGCGACTGATGCGCTTGGCATCGGTACTCAGTTCGTTAATCGCTGTGCGGTACGCAACAACGTCGCGGCCTTTCAGCCGCTTCACTAACGAGGCCATGGCTGGCAGGTGCTGTTCGGCAAATTGAATCGCGGTCAGCTCGTCGGCTGCGGTCAGCAGATCGAGGCCACTTCCTTTTACTTTTCGGTTGCCGTTTCGCTGATTTTCTTTCTTCGCAACTGATTTCTGAACGGCTGCTTGTTCAGCGGTCGCCATCGTCACAGTTGAGGCATCA
>CAYTUE010000114.1:3386-5001 GCA_964441085.1 uncultured Planctomycetaceae bacterium | reverse complement strand
CGACGGTGTGATCGCCTGCTGTGCCAATCCAATGGGTGGACAAAACAACAGCGTCAGCATGCTGCAAATAAGAAAACTGATCGGTTGACACTTCAAATTGATGATCCCTTTTGACTGATCATGATGTTGATTCGCTGGATTAGATTCTGTCTGAACCTTGATCCGAGTGATGTGGAGGAAAACTCGGATCGTTTGGCTGACCTTGGTCTTCGACTTCCAGCAAAACGGCGGTCAACATCCAATCCGGCACTGACAGGTCCGATGGGGTTTCGACGATGTCATCTGATTCCACGATGACTTCAGGCTGGATATCGATCCATGCTTGCAACATGTCTGTGGTCGGTTCTAAGCCTTGCTCTGCTGGTTTTGTTTCCTGCGTTTGAACCACTTGGTTTGACGGGGGAGCGTCGCCAGAGGACAAAATGGCAATCACAATGCAAGCCGCGAGACCAACAACAACACAAGCGGCTTTCATGTGCCATGTTTGAATGGGCTGCTGTTGAGTGACCGTTGAGCCTGCCGGGGCAACCGATACGGACACTGCTTGTGATGCTGACTGAGTCGCAGTTGCAGCGACACCAGCAAGCTGTCGAGTTGTTTCGATCAGGGCTTGTTGCAAATCTTGTCTGTGTGAAAGTTGATCTTCAAACAGATCGATCTGTTCGACCGACAGTTCATCAGTGAGATACAAGAATGCGGCCCATGTTGCATCTTCGTTGAGCGCTGTTTCAATGCTGTGTTGACCTTCAAAGCCGTGTTGATCTTCGAAGTTGTGTTGTTTGTTGGTCATCTGATTGTTCACTTGTGTGTTCAGCTGTGTCTTCAATTGTCCACGGTATCTGCGATTGAAGGGCAATCTGTTGACATGTCGTTTGGGCTTGAACTGGGATTCAAATGTTGAATCCCTTGCATTTGTTTCAGACTACTGAGTGCTCGACGCATCCAAGTCAAAATTGTTCCAATGGGGCGATTCATTTCAGAGGCAATGTCGGCGAATTTTTGGTCCTTCTGGATCCTTCTTTGAAGGACTTCTTGCTGTTCAGGAGGCAGTCGATTGATGGCTGCTTCCAGAGAAACTTTTTGCTCGTCTGACAAAATTTGCTGCAAGCCAAGGTGCTCATCCGACGTGTCGGTACGGCCAAACAGCTTCTGCCAATCTTCGAGCTTTGTTCGAGCCATTCGTTGAGCACGCTTTGTTGCTCGAGCTTCATTCAGAGCAATTTTGAATAACCATCCTTTCAACGTGACGGGATTGACACTGGAACTCGCCTGAATTGCTTTCAAAATTGTTCTCTGCAATGCATCTTCCACGTCGTGAAGATTACGCAGAATTCCGAACAAAAAAGCTCGCAAGTCGGGCTCTAATTCCACACACCGATGTTTCACTAAATCAGAATTGTCAGGCTCGTTTCGCAAGCAAGTGGGCTCCGACACAGTTCTGTACGAGGATCAGGATGATTGCCCTCGGATGATTATTTCAGATGATTCGCCAACAATCAGAAAAAAGTCAGAATAGCGGCAGTCCTCGCACCTCAACAGTGTCTTGCCACCCGAAACGACGACTCAAAGTGACATGCTTGGCAGTGAAAGCAGTGAATTCACCAACATGTCACGC
>CAYTUE010000114.1:0-3286 GCA_964441085.1 uncultured Planctomycetaceae bacterium | reverse complement strand
TTAGGGATGACGATTCTGGCCGGTGGCAATCATTCCCGCTACGTAGCCGCCTCGAAAGCCGCCATCGATATTCACGGTCACAACATTGGACGCACAGCAGTTTAGCATTGACAGCAAGGCGGCTACCCCCATGAACGAGGCTCCGTAACCGACCGATGTGGGCACGCCAATCACTGGGCAATTTACGTGGCCTGCAAGCACAGAAGGCAAAGCGGCTTCCATTCCAGCCACACACACGATGCACTTCATTTTCTGAAGTTCGGGCACATGCTTCAGCAATCGTTGAGGCCCCGCGACTCCAACGTCTTCGATCAACGTGGCTGGTACATCCATCCACGCGAGCGTTTCGATGGCTTCAGCTGCCACGGGAAGATCACAACTGCCCGCAGTCACAACAGCAACTTGGCCAATCGTTTGGGCGTGCTGCTGATTCTGTTGCGTTTCCGCCGACCGCCTGATTGTTCTCGCCGCGGAATGGTAGATCGCATCGGGAAATGCATTTTGTACGGCAACTGCTTGTTCGGGGGAAACACGAGTGGCTAAGGAAGGTTGACCTGCGGCTTGCTGAGTTCGAAACACATTCACAACCAACTCAGGCGGCTTGCCTTCTCCGTAAACGACTTCCGGAAAACCACACCGAACCGCTCGACCAAGGTCGACTTCTGCTCCCTGAATTTGCGCGGTGGATTCAGAAACAGTGGGACAGCAACCAGAGGATCTGTTCTGCGCAGAACTGTTTGAAATCGGTGCTGACGGCTGAGTTTCTAAGTCGTCAGCACCGTGCTTTGGTTCGGCTGTTTCACTTGTGTTGGTTGGCGTCACATGGATACCAGAAATGTCTGCTCCCACGGCACTCATTGCTTCAACCAACCGTTGTCTGTCTGCGATGTCTGTGACGACGGAATCAAGCAGTTGCTGAAGTTGGTGATAAGAATCCATAGATAAAACAATGACGTACTTAAAATGAGTTCGAAAGATTGTGGGTTCAAAATCACAGCTCATGCTGAACCATTGAACGGCAGCTTGAGAGACTGTCAGCGGACGACAAACGACAGTGTTTCAGCGACGGTATTTCATCAACAGTGTTTCATCAACAGTGTTTCAGTGACAGTGTTCCAACGACATGTCGCGGAAACTTCATCGCTGCGGATCATTTATGGGATGATGGGTAAATCGGCCCAACCCATGAGTTCCACTTCGATTTCAACCACTTTTTTTGTCTGATCTCTTTGATCATCACCTCGAGGAGGTGGGGGAAATTGGCCAAACGTTCGTGTGGGTTGAAATCCTCTCACGACTTGCAGAATCACTTTATCACCCGGTTGATACTTTTTCAGCCGTTCGACTAACTGATCAAAGTCGACCAATCGATTTTTGTTTTTTGCAGGCGGAGGAGTGTCGGCTTCGTCTCCATCTTGTGCTGGAGGAGGGGGGATTTGAATGTTGCGGCCAAAGATTCTCCAAGAATCAGGGTCGTACTTCATCGGCCGCACTTTTTCTCCGGGGCCATACATCGATAGCAGAAAATCGCCTGCTTTTAGGCCCGCCTTATCGGCGGACCCGCCATCGGAGACTCGCTCAATTTGAACTCCCTCATACATTCCTCGACCAATCGCTTGAGACGTGACTCCAAGAGCAACAACGGACCGTTCTTGGATTCGATGGCTGCCTACAAGTTCATGCAGAGTTCTTTGTTGAGCAGTTGTCAGCGAATGATCGCTCAGCAGAAAGACAAAAAGCCCATCACCAGTTTGTGTTAGCGGACCAGTCAAGGTTTCTAAGCGTCGAAAGATTTCTAAACCGGCGTCTCCTCCTGTCCACGATTTGGTGATGAGTACCTGACGAGACGGATGAAAACTCCTCTGTAGTCCTTGCCCCATCGCATGAGAAAATCGACCGTTCTTTACGATCGCTCCCAGTTGTTCCAGCTCGGCCAAAGCGACTTCGGTTCGTTTCTCCCAGTTTTTTTGCAAGGTATCGATTGCATGGTCTGCTGAAAGCAGACGATCTTGCACTGCCATTTCCTCAAGAACTTTGGAAGCTTGTATTTGTTGAACTTTTGAATTTGACTCGTAGCGAGATTCCAGTTCTGAATGAATGCGAACCAATGCTTCGGCACTGGGAGCACGAATCAATTGACGGGCCAGTGTTCCAAGATCGGCCGCCGACAGACTTTTCAGCCTCAAAGAGGCTGCTTTGCGAGTTTGAAAATCGTCGGCAGATAAATCGACAGTCAACTGCTTGAGTTCTGCGGGTGATGAAATTTGAATTTCAGGCAATGGGATTTGCGGAGATTGTTGAGCTTGATTACTGAAGTCTTCTTCCTGAGTTGCAGTTCCATCAACACCGCTGGAAGGCGCTGTTTTTGACTTGGGAGTAATCTGCAATTTTTCGTGTTGAGCATTCACAGAACATGAGAACGCGCATGCAGTCAAGACAACCAAGACAAGTTGGCTCACAATGGGCGAAGCCGTTGAAAAGAGAAGACGTTGGGGCCAGTGCATTGACCGCATGACATCCTGCAATTTTTGTTGAAATGCTTTCATCTCTCTTCTTCTCACATGGGAACTTCGCGACGACTGTTGGTAGAGACTAATCAGAGAGGTCTGCGGAAAAACCGTCACTTTGTCCTAATTTATTTGCTTCTGCCAACAGACGTTCAATTCCCCCCTCGGAATCGACAGAAACTTTCATATGCATTTCGAAGCCTCCGTCCAGCGTTTGCACGGCTCGCATGCCGAGGATGTCAACTTCTTGTTTGGCCATGGTGGTGGATAGATTTCGCAGTAAGCCAGGTCGATTTTCGCCTCCCAAACGAATCGCGTGAACCGCCTGAGTTTGGTTGCCGCCGACGACATCAACTTCTGGACCATTCTTGACATTCACATCAATGTCAAACGGGCGACCAGCATCTGCAAGGTGTTGAGAAACCACATCCTTGGACAGCGTATCTGGAAACTGGGCACTAAAGATCATCGTGAAATAGCCACGAACAACCGTCTGGCTCGCTTCGTACAGATCGGCCCCCAAGTCAGACATGGCCCGAGTCACAGCAGCTAAAATCCCCATCCGGTTTGCTGCGGTCATCGTGATGATTAGTTCGCGAGCCATGGTGGTGGTCACTCCTGTGTTGCGGAAAAACAATTCCGTACTAAACCTGTCAAATTCACACATCGATCAGTTTAGTCAAAATCCTCGCAGAACACACGGGTAACTGGGTACTGAGCTGACAACTTGATTCGGGTTACCCAGTGAATGTGCTGATTTCAACCGCGAAATTTGGGCA
>CAYTUE010000113.1:0-12528 GCA_964441085.1 uncultured Planctomycetaceae bacterium | reverse complement strand
TTTTCGACGACATTGGTCGTCAATTCCGACTGTTGATCATGGTGCAACCCGATCAGTTCCGGGTCGCAAAGAATGGCGGTTGGATTGTCGACTTGGTGGTAAAAGAAATGCTGAATTCCAGCAGCCTTCATTTCGTCCAGTAAGCCAGAGCTTTTCAGCGCGGTGACCAATCCGCCGTGGCCATCAGGAGACAAACACAAACTGCTTTTGGTTTTTAAAAGCAGCTGTCCAGTTTCGGCATCGACAGCTGGCATACTGCCCTGTTGGAAGAACTTGACGGAGTCCTTAGAAAGTCCGAAATACGAATGCTGTTCGAAGAAATCTATGGTTTCCGTATGAGTCGCCGAACTGGTCATCACTAACCATGGAATCACACATTTGTGGGTGCGCTGGCGGGCAGCAATCTGTTCGGCGAAAATTTGGAACAACGTTCGATCGGTCACTGGTCCAATTGGGAACATGCCCTTTGGGTATTCGAACCCCAATCGGCTCCCTTGGCCCCCGGCAACAGTAATGACGGCCACTTTTCCGTCACCTAAAAGTTGCTCACCAATGGCTTTCATCGCCAATCGATGGCTTCGGTCATCATCAGTCACAGGCTGACGAACAACATTGGCAGGAGCCGTCGCGATTTCAGCCCGAGAAGGCCCAGAGGTCGATTCGGAATTCGTACCATCCACCTTTTTTAGCACAGCTTGAATCGTTGGGAAGTCAACGGTCGCCAACTCCGATTCCAATCGTGTTCGTTCAGCTTCGGAGAGTTCATCCCAGAAACGCAATACGTCCGTTTGCTGGTAGGGTTCCAGATTGGAGACTAATTGAGAGTAACTCTGTGTCATGACTTGATCTACAACAGGGAATGGATTCGGTGGCCACTGAAGATTGACCGCATTCATCTGCAAATGCCAAAAGTACAGATGGAATTGGCCTAGAACGTAAGCTGGCACAGACGATTTCTGGTTGATTCCAAAAGTCTGTGTTTGCTTCCGGCTGTCTGTGACTGCTTCCAGCAGTCAACTTAGTCTTTTGAAGCTGCCTTGGTTTCGCCTTGCGGATACAGCAGCAGCCGATCGTGGCACAGGAGAACCACGTCGTCTTGTTTGTCGCCAGTAAAGTCTGCAATCACGACCTCTCGGGGTTCTGTGCCCCGAGAAGACGCTTCTGACACCAACCGTTTTTCTTCGAACACTCGAAAGTGAGTCGCCGATCGAAGCTGCAGAGATTCATCAGCATGCACCAGTTGGATTCCATCGACGCTGGTGTCAATCACCAAGATGTCTGACAGGCCGTCGCCATTGACATCTCCACAAATCACATCGGCAGCATATGCATCGTCTCGATCTGCCTCCCATGAGCTGACTTCTTCAAGAGAAATCGTACCGCCCCCGGAATACAGTACGGCAAATTGTTCTTGCCCAAAGAGCAATAAATCGGGTTCATCGTCGTGATTCAAATCGGCAACAATGCTGGATTTAAAGTTAAATGTGCCCAGATCAATTTCTTTCCATGGGCGAAATAGCCCTTCGTTTTTCTTCAGAATTCGTAGACGTTTCACTCCTGTGTCAATCAACACCACCTCTTCTTCTGTGGTGTCGTCGTCCAGATTTAAAGTGGCAACGCCAGCAATTTTGGCTCGAAGTTCCCCAGCGTTAAATTGGTCTTCTACGGACCATTTGCCGGCTGCAAATTTCATTCGGCGAGCAAAAGCGTCTCGTGCCACAAGTAGGTCTGCCCCTGACCGAAACACGGCTCCCGGAGAACTCACGCCTACGTTCACTGGACCTTGAAGCGCAGGCTGTTTGTCATCAAATGACACCACTGTCAGACCATCTTTGTTGGATCCTTCGGGGACAATTAAAACTTCTTCGATTCCATCGCGATTCACATCAATCGCCGACAAAGCGGCTCCTCGGCTACCAATTCGAGAAACTGGTACGTCAACGGATTCTCCAATTTGCTTCCAGTCGCCTTCGGTTGCCAGTTGATATTCAGCCAAAGCAAGGTCTGCTGATCGGCTCGTTTTCACTTTAGAAAGAACGACAAGAGTTTGCGACTTGTCATCCTTTCGAACGGCCATGCCGATTACCGACTGATCTTTTTTAAGCTGAATCACTGGACGAGGAAACGTGATGCGATCTTTGGAGTATTCGCTCACAGCGATGACTGCTTCTTTGTTGCTCGCTTGAATGAGTTCGGCTCCCCCGCTGTTATTAAGATCGGCAGAAATCAAAACGGATGCATCTAGCAGCGCGGGAAATGATTCTGCTGTTCCTAATCCCATGGTTCCCTTTTGCCGGTACAGGAACAGTTGAGCATTTTGAGGGTCTGTCACAACTGTGTCGTTCCACCCATCTCCATCAATATCGGCAACCGTGATTTTTCGACCGGTTCCTCCAGTCGCATCACCGATCCCATATCGAACCAGAGGTTGAATATCCGATTCACTGTTGGCTGAGTGCGTCACTTGAGAAAGTTGAAGTCGTCCGGTTCGACTTTCAATCGTTAAAATTTCGGCTCCCGCTTTTCCATCGACATCCGTGACTGTCAAAGATCGAGGACGTCCAAGTTCGAAGGAGTATTCTGGGCTGAGCCGACCGTCTTTTAATTGCAGTCTGACACAAAGCGACCGAGTTGATCCGCCGTTGCTTTGATAGGTGAGATCATCCAGTCCGTCTCCATCAACATCCGCAATTTTGAGCAACGATAATTGCTTGGATGTATTGATCAGTTGCTTGGGAGGCTGCATTCCGTCAGCTTGTTGGTACACAATGTAGGTAAGCTGCTTGCCTAAAACGGCGATGTCTGTCAGTCCGTTGGAATCCAGATCGCCAGTGGCAATCATCCACGCGGTGGGAGCAAGATCTGGAAGCCGAATCGACCAACGTTTGGTCCATTCTTGGCTCCCCTTGGGTTGGTAGCGAACGACCAAGCGATCTGGAGTACCAAGATAAGCGATATCAGTGGAACCATCTTGGTTGAAGTCCCCCGAAACCATTCCCGCAATCTGTTTGTCGACGGGGATCTGACGAGTTTCAAAACGACGATCTGATGTCAAGTCGTTGACGAAGCCTGAATCGAATTGACGAGCTTCATCACCCGGCACTTGCTGTCGAAATAGCCGTAGGCAACTGTTGCGATTATCAACGACAATGATGTCGTTGCGACCGTCGGAATCAAAGTCCCCAGCAATCGGATTGAAGGCTCGATCATCAAGCTTAAACAATTCGATTCCGGAAAAACCGTAGGTTCTCGCAAGAGCATCGGATGTTTTGTCACCTGCCACAGCCACGTTGATTATGGCCACGCAGCCGGTCAGACCTAAAATGGCTGAGAACAGAATTCGAGAATGTAACTTCTTCATGAATCACGTTTGATGAGGTGTAACTGGGGTGAGAGCAGGATTTTCAAGTCTGGTGCCGCAGGATACCGCAGAACATGGTTCTGGGGGAAATGACTGCTAGGCTTTTTCATTCGTCTACGGTAACTTCAGGTGCAGGGTGATGGTCTGAAATTCTGACGAACACGAAACAAGGAAAGTTACCGACTCCCGCTGGGGCATAAAACGGTCAATTGTGGTGTAGCAGGCATTTTACAGATCTTTACTGGCAATTGCCCCATGTTGTTGAAATGAAGATGTCGCAAGAAATGCGTGTGCTTGTTACGCTCGACACCCTGCGACAGTGATTACGGTGACAGTGATTACGGCGACAGTGATTACGGTCGTGTTGAGTGAAAAATCGTACAGTGCCCTCGAATGGGAACCTGTATGCTGATATACGTAAGGCAAACCGGGGCTGGTTACAGATGTTCAACCAAAACTTAAAGGCGTTCCGCTTTTGAAGTTTTGTGCTGAACGGAATCTTTAGAATCTCGCATACCTACTGACTCATGTTGAAAACAGATCGTTTACCCGCACTGGCTACCCGGAGCGTCTTTATTATTGATGACGACGAACTGCTGCTGAAAGCGTTAGCTCATCAATTGGGGAAAGACGGCTATGAAGTGTCTGGGTTTTTAAGCGGTCGCGACTTCTTGAAGGCTTTCCCTGATCTCCCCCCTGGGATTATCCTGATGGATATCCGGATGCCTCAAATCAATGGTCTTGAATTGCAACGACGCCTGATTTCTCGTGGCTTAAGTTGGCCAGTGATTGTGATGTCTGCATTCCCCGGAACCGACGGAACGGTTGTTGCCATGAGACAGGGCGCATTTACCGTATTGGATAAACCGATTCAGTTGCCAGACCTGTTGAACTTGATGGAAGACGCTTTTGTCGAACTGACGCGACGCTGCGATCTATCAGACGACTTGCCTGCGGAACTGGGAGGCCAAGTACGTTACCTCGATCGGCTCAGCGCACGCGAACGTATGATCATCGACTATGTTTACGAAGGTGAAACGAACAGAAATATTGCTCTGAAGTTGGACCTCAGTGTTAAGACGGTGGAAAAACACCGGGGGCGAGCAATGAAGAAGATGCAGGTGGGCACGTTTGCTCAACTGATTCGCCTGATGAATCGTGAACTGGGCATCAACCCCTCCTGAAACACGGCAAGTTTGTGTTATCTGTCCGTCAGCTACTTTTTTCTTAATGAACAAGACAGCTTCGTTAGCGATTGCTTGGTATACCAACCACTGCTCTCAGCACCGCAATGAACCACCAAATCGATCAACAAGTCAATCGCTGTGGTTTTTTGACGAAGAGGGGGCTCAATCTGCCTAGACTGTTTTGAAAACTCATCTCGAAGTGTCACGCATGCCAGTTGTGGAAGTTGTCGTCCAAGATATCCCGTTAAAACTACAGACTCAAGACGGTCTGTTTTCGCCTAAAGCCGCTGATCGAGGAACTTTGGCGATGCTGTCTTGTGTGACGTTTCAGCCAGACGACAAAGTGCTGGACTTAGGCTGCGGCTATGGACTGGTTGGCTTACTTGCGGCTCATACTGTCAATCCACACAACGTCTTCATGATTGATGTGGACCCGATCGCCGTGCAGATGTCGAAGAAGAATGTGGAGGCTCATGGATTTGCCGACGTGACTGTTCAGCTCAGTGACGGCTTCAAAGACTTTCATGAAACGGGACTGACGAAAATTTTGGCGAACCCGCCCTATCACACAGACTTTTCTGTGGCGAAGCACTTTATTCTGAAGGGTTTTAATCGGCTTCAAGTGGGAGGCCACATGTACTTCGTCACCAAGCGACAAGAGTGGTACCGCAAAAGTTTGGCCTCCGCCTTTGGCGGCTGCCGAGTCCAACAGGTCGATGGATACTACGTGTTTACCGCAGAAAAACGTTCGGAAAGCTACGCGAAACGACGACGGTAACGCGTGAGTTTGCCGCTCAACCTGATCAATTGACCAGTGATTCGATGCCTGTTGGCTGCGCCACCGACACGTCGGTCGAACATCAATCCTGTCTGCAGAACCTTGAAGCTATCTTTGGCGTTGATTCAGAGCGGCTTCAATAAAGCCAGCAAACAGTGGATGAGAATTATCGGGTTGTGACTTGAATTCCGGGTGGTACTGCACGGCGACATACCACGGATGATCGGTAACTTCGACAATTTCTACTAAAGAACCATCAGGACTGGTTCCCACGGGATTCATTCCTGCCGCCACATATTGGTCTCGATAGCTTGAATTAAATTCAAACCGGTGACGATGACGTTCGTTGATTTCAGCACAGCCATAAGCCGCCATGGTTTTGGAATCTTCGGCCACAACGCATGGCTGACTGCCGAGTCTCATGGTGCCGCCTTTTGTTTCTACGTCTTTCTGTTCTTCCAGCAAACAGATCACTGGAGCTTGAGTATCGGCTGAAAATTCGGTGCTGTTGGCGTCTTCAAGCCCGATCACGTTTCTTGCAAATTCGATGACGGCTACTTGCATTCCAAGACAGATACCGAAGTACGGAATCTTGTGTTCTCGAGCATAACGAGCCGCTTCAATTTTGCCTTCAACGCCTCGCATCCCAAAACCGCCAGGAATGAGAATTCCGTCAACTCCAGCTAACAGTTTGCCATCGCTATCGCGTTCCATTTCTTCTGCTTCGATGCGTTTTACAACGATGCGGGTCGAATGGTGGAAGCCCGCATGATCCAGCGATTCGTAAATCGACTTATAAGCGTCTCGATGTTCGATGTACTTACCGACAACAGCAATGGTGACTTCGTGGCGAGGGTTTCGAATGCGATGAATGAGCTCTCGATAGCCATCGATTTCCAACGTTCCTAGTTCAAGACCCAGCTTTTCAATAATCAGTTCGTCTAATCGATGTTCGACAAGTCCCATGGGAACTTCATAGATCGAAAATTCTTTGTCGACTTCTTCAATCACAGCTCGTTTTTCCACATTGCAAAACAATGCGATTTTGTCTGTGTGTTCTCGACCAATCGGACGTTCTGTTCGGCAAATCAGGATATCCGGTTGAATCCCAATTCCTCGCAACTGCTGCACGCTGTGTTGAGTCGGCTTCGTTTTGGCTTCTCGAGCCGCCTTCAAATAAGGGACTAACGTCAGATGAATAAATAGACAGTTTTCTTTACCGACATCGAGCGGAACTTGGCGGATGGCTTCTAGAAACGGCAAGCCTTCGATATCGCCCGCAGTCCCCCCGAGTTCAGTAATCACCACATCCACGTCGGGAGAAGCCAAGCTACGAATGCTGCTTTTGATTTCGTCAGTGATATGAGGAATCACTTGTACCGTACGTCCCAAATACTCGCCTCGACGCTCCTTGTCGATCACGGTTTGGTAAATCTGGCCTGTGGTGTAGTTGCAATCACGATTCAGCGGAGAATTGGTGAATCGTTCGTAGTGGCCCAGATCGAGATCTGTTTCGGAACCATCGTCCAAGACATAAACTTCACCATGCTGAAAGGGGCTCATCGTCCCCGGATCCACGTTGATGTACGGATCCAACTTTTGCATGCGAACCGTCAGGCCACGTCGTTCAAGAAGCATTCCAATCGACGCAGATGTCAGCCCTTTTCCAAGAGAACTAACGACTCCACCTGTCACAAAAATATGCTTCGTCACTGAATTACTTCCCTTATCCGACGGCAATGCCAGAATCCTGCGTGTGCAGGATGGTTTGCTAAACTCTGTAGTACACTTGAGCTACCGTGTGGTCATCATTGACCTTCGAAATTGCAGACAGTCTGACCTTTCAGTCTGCCACCATTTGCAACCCACGGTTCGGGAACTGTTTGTATGCGGTTGCATGGTGGCTCTCAACACCGCTGACTTTCATTCCTGAAGATGCGTCGAAATCAATTCAAATCGACGGTCAGCTTTACCATCCTCGAAAATCCCCTCACACGGGCGTCCCGCCACTTGACCAGTGGATCGTTCAGTAGAGAACCAGCAGAAAAACGGCTAAGATTGACTGTGCCAGTCTGATAATCACTGGCTTTTCATCCCAGTCAGCCTCAGTCCAAAGCTCTTCTCCCAATGCAAAAATTTTCCCTGCTCCCCGCTGTTGTGTTAAGCCTTGTCTCATTCATTTCTGTGGGAATTCAGCCTGTTTGGGCCGACAATGATGCTGGTTTTGTGTCGCTATTTGATGGTGAAACACTGGATTCTTGGATGCCCATTGGATTGGGGAAAGCCAAATTTCAGGTCAAAGACTCAGCAATCTACGGAAAGACGGCCAAGGGCAGCCCCAACACATTTCTGGCTTCCAAAAAGCAATATGCGGACTTTGAACTGCATTTTGATGTCAAAGTTCATGACAAACTGAATTCGGGCATTCAAATTCGCAGCCGTCCTAAGACCAAAGAAGAAGCCAAGGCCAATGGATCGGATATTGGCCGAATTTTTGGACCTCAGATCGAAATCGAAGCCAGTCCCGGCCAAGCAGCCTATGTGTACGGTGAAGCAACAGGACGAGGCTGGTTATCGCCAAAACCAAAGGACAAAAGTCATTCTCATGACTTCATGAAAAATGGCGAATGGAACAGCTTTAAAATTATCGCCAAAGGGCCTCGCATTCAAACATGGATCAATGGCAACATGGTGGAAGATTTGACCGATGAGGAAATCTATAAGACTCATCCCAAAGGGCATCTTGGACTACAGGTTCACGGCATTGGCAAAAAAGCTGGCCCATTTGATGTCAGCTGGAAGAACATCAAAATCAAAGAACTGTAACCCGCCAGCCACGGCAGAATCTGGGGACCGCACTGATTCTGGAATCACTATGTTCTCGAATCACTATGTTCTGGAATCACAGCGTTCTGGAATCGGCTGCCTGCTGCATCTTGGTGCCATCATTGTTCTGCTGCCTCGTTTTGTTTGGCGGGCAACTTCGGCAAGCTTTCTTCCAAGACGCCTTTCACTTTGGGCAGCAGCAAAACGCCTTCAACAACCATCCAAGCTTGAATCAGCATAATGGTGGCTCCAAACCAAAACAAAGTTGGCTGTTGGTTCCATGCAAGTTCTGAATGATACCAGCCCGATTCAGCATTAAACAAATTCCAGATCATGGCCCATGCAGGCATGATCAACATAATGGTCATGGGAATCACCACAAACCAAATCGCCTTGCCTCGGCGATACAAGTAGAACACGGTCACCATAAACGCTAGCCCTGCCAGCAGTTGATTGGTGGCTCCAAAAAGAGGCCACAAAATTAAGCCTCCGGTACCAGCTGATTTCCCTGGAGCTGGAATCATGGCAACATATGCGGCAATGGTCACTGCAAACCCGGTTGCCACATATTTGTTGGTGAACGGCTTGAGGTGCAATGTGGCACCCAATTCTTGCACGACGTAGCGTTGCAGTCGAGTCGCGCTGTCTAAAGTTGTTGCCGCAAAACAGGCCACCAAAACCGCGATGATGCTGATTCCCATCTTCAGAGGAATCCCAATGGTCGCCAGAAAATTGCCGCCTCCGTTAACGAATGCTCCCACCTTTTTTCCCAGTGAAAAACTGGCCCAATTTTTGCCAGAATCATACTGCCGCTGCCATGCTGCGTTGCCGATAACAGCTTCTCCATTTTCAATCAACGGCTGATAGAAATAGCCTCCGGCGGCATCGCTGTCTGAAATTCTTTCAAACGTCCCCATGCCGACTCCCGCACAGCAGGCTAAAATCACGATGACGGCCAATGCGCCTTCCAACAACATGGAACCATAAGCCACATATTGAGCATCTGTTTCGCAGCGGATTTGTTTGCTTGTTGTGCCACTACTCACCAAACAGTGAAACCCACTACATGCCCCGCAGGCGATCGTGATAAACAAGAAGGGCCAGATCGGAGGAGCATCTGCCGGGAGGTTTGTGGCGACCATGGGAGTACTTTGTTCTAAGTTCGTTTGCCCCGTGATACTTGCGTAACCGATTCCTGCCATCAGCAAGGCTAAGGCGACAAACAGTTGCTGACTGTTGATGTAGTCTCGCGGCTGCAACATCATCCACACCGGAATCACGCTGGCGAAGAAACAGTAGGTCAGCAGAATCAGAGTCCACATCGTGACCACATTCAAAGAACTTGTTTCCCCCAATTGCAGCGTTTGATTGATCCACTGAACGGGCGAAGAAATATCTATCGGACAGACATAGCTTCCCAAAGCCACACAGGCGTAAATCGCAATCAACGCCAAGACCGCGGGCACCACGATGCCTCCACCTTTTTTATGAGTAGAAATGCCGATCATGAGCGCCAATGGCAAACTGATCCAAGTGCCCAAGACGCTTTCCGGGTAGATCTGAAAGATCACGGCAATGACTAGGCCGAAAATTGCCAGCACAATGGTGAGTGCAAGAAACAGAATCAGCAAAAACAGCAAGCGAGCTCTTTTACTAATCAGTCGTCCGGCCACTTCGCCGACCGTTTGACCTCGGTTTCGTAAGGAAACCACCAAAGCCCCGAAATCATGGACGGCTCCAATAAAAATGCTGCCCAAAAGCACCCAGAGCAAAGCGGGCAGCCATCCCCAAAACACGGCGATGGCAGGCCCCACAATGGGCCCCGTACCAGCGATACTGGTAAAGTGATGGCCAAAGATAATTTGCCGTTTTGTTGGCACGAAGTCCACGTCATCTTGAAGTTCGACGGAAGGAACAATCGCAGCGTCATCCAAAGAAAAAATCTTCTTCGACAACCAGCGTCCGTACGTGTGATACGCGACGATGAACCCAACAAATGAAAAAACGGCGATACCAAGAGTCAGCATCAGAAGATTTCAGAAAAGACCAAGAGTAAGGGCAGCAATCAAAGCTTGGATCGAGCGAAGGGCTTCGTTCTAACGACCGTCCTGTTGTTGAGATTAACCGACGCTGGCGTGTGAGTACAGTTGTCTGTTGTTTAGAATTGGTGGTTTGGTTTGTGGATCTCTGTTTTGGCTTACTCTGGTTCGTCTGCTTATGTCGACTCGAAGAAAAATCACCATTCCCAAATTCATCCAAGCGGCTGCCGACGGGCAGAAGCTAAGTATGGTGACCGCCTACGATTATTTGTGGGCTGGAATCATGGACGAAGCCGGAGTCGACAGCATCCTCGTGGGGGATAGCCTGTCGATGGTTGTCCAAGGCAATTCCACCACGTTGCCCGTCACTTTGGACGAAATGATTTACCACGGCAAAATGGTGGTCAAAGCCGTTCAGTCGGCCATGGTCATTGTGGACATGCCATTCATGTCCTACCAAGTCAGTGCAGAACAAGCGGTTACCAACGCAGGCCGAATTATGAAAGAAACAGGCTGCGACGCAGTAAAGCTAGAAGGCGGACGAATTCAGCAGGAAACGATTTCCGCCATCATGCGAGCCGACATTCCTGTCATGGCTCATGTTGGAATGAGACCTCAAGCGGTCCAACAAATGGGAGGCATGGGAAAAGTTCAGCGTGACGAATTGCAGTTATTGCAAGATGGAAAAGCGGCTGAAGCTGCAGGAGCATTTGGGTTACTTCTTGAGCTCGTCCCCGCGGATATCGCCGGACGAATTACTGAAGCGATTTCTATTCCCACCATCGGTATCGGAGCTGGTCCTCAATGCAACGGTCAAGTGTTGGTCGGACCTGATATGCTGGGTCTGAATCCAGACTTCCAGCCGAAGTTTCTCAAACAATTCGGCCAGCTAAAAACAGCTGCAGTTGATGCCGTTCAACAGTACGTGAGCGAAGTGCAAAGCGGCCAGTTTCCCTCCGCTGATCACAGCCACTAAATTCCCCACACGTCCCGCTGGTTGCTGCTACCGAATTGCTCGCATTTCCATGGTTTCCGCAGCATTCTCGCTGGGCATCATGGGGCTGCAAATTGTGTGCTGCCAGAACTCTCGAGGTTGAGGGCGGCCGAACAGGTAGCCTTGAGCAAGATCGAACCCGAGATCTCGACAAATTTCTGCTTGGACTTCCGTTTCGACTCCTTCAGCCAAAGCGATGACATCCAGATCGTGAACCATGTTCACAAGTGCCTTCACGCTGGCTCGATGAAGAGGTGATGCCGATTCCAAGCCTCGAATCATCTGCAGGTCGAACTTCAGGTACTTAGGAGGAACTTCAAACAGTTCAATCAGTCGAGCCTGACCGGCTCCGAAATCGTCGTACGCGAGCTCGATGTTCAGATCCTTCAGAACGCTGGTCAATTCGCTCAGATATTCGATTGACGTGATGGCAGCTTCATGAACTTCAAGCACAATATTTAGCTGAGGAAAATCACAGCGAAGTGATTCAAGAGACCGAAGCAAACGCGGCGTTTCAAGTTCTCGAGCATGGGTGTTGAGAAAGTATCGGCTGTGAGGATCCAACTGCATGCCAGCCAGCAAACCTTCCGTGCGGCATAGTTCGCTGAGCGGGACTTCGGCCGTTCTCATGGCCGCAATTCGAAAGATACGGTCAGGGTATTCTAGCCCTTCCACCTTGCTACGAACCAGCACCTCGTAACCCATGGTCTCCTGATTATCAAAGCGAATGACTGGCTGAAAATAGGGATCGATATCCGGCTTGTTCAGCAGACGGTCGAAACCTTTATACAGCATGGCATCCTTGGGAGTTTCGGAAACGACTGTTTCTGAACCAAACGGAAGATTCGACTTCGATGGATTGAATTGCTCCCTACGAGTCACCGCAAAGACCAACTGCCCAAAGTGAATCACGTCGCCTGGTTCCAAACTGGTACTGCCCGATAACCGGCGTCCATTGATAAACGTTCCGTTTGTGCTCGCCAAATCTTCAAGAATCAACATGCCCTCTTCCATCGATAGACGAGCATGGTCTCCACTTACTGTTCGGTGACTCAGACACAGATCGTTGTTTGGACGACGTCCGACACTCAGCCCCGCGTCATTGATTTCTGTTGAATGTTCCGTGCGGCCATTGTCTGAATGCCTTTGCAGCATCCATTCATAATCCGGCTTAGCCTCGGAAGCTTCACGCACGAATGCTCCAAAATCGAGCATCGCGCGTTTTGGGTGATGACCTGGTGGATTCATAACGTGAAATAGGAAAATGAAGGGACAAACATCAGATTTGCCTTGTTGACACATTGCAACACTGCGGGTTTCCGAACCCCCTAAACCTAGCTTCC
>CAYTUE010000112.1:10744-12784 GCA_964441085.1 uncultured Planctomycetaceae bacterium | reverse complement strand
AAACTGAAACTGAAATCAAAAATCCGTCGTTACGAATCCACAT
Organism: uncultured Planctomycetaceae bacterium; assembly: GCA_964441085.1. Classification (GTDB taxonomy): domain Bacteria; phylum Planctomycetota; class Planctomycetia; order Planctomycetales; family Planctomycetaceae; genus Fuerstiella. The sequence goes on along the minus strand of CAYTUE010000112.1, from coordinate 12,741 downwards.
CATCTGCAAAGCTGGCGTCTGACATAATCACTCGATAGCGTTCGGATGCTTCTTTGCCCAGTAGCTGATTAAAGGTTTGATCGGCTTCCAGCTGGCTTTCAATTTGCACCTTTAAAAGGACGCGAGCTTCTGGATTCAACGTGGTGTCCCGAAGTTGAGCGGCGTTCATTTCGCCCAATCCTTTGAAGCGAAGCACGGTCGCGTTTCGGTTCTCTGGTAAAGCCGCCAAAATTTCTTCCTTCTGTGAGTCTGTTTGAGCATACTGAATGCTCTTGCCCACTTCGATTCGAAACAAAGGCGGTTGAGCAATATACAGCTTGCCCTGACGAATCATTTCTGGCATGTGCCGAAAGAAGAACGTCAGCAACAAGGTGGAAATGTGATAACCATCGCTGTCCGCATCCATCAACAAAATCACGCGACAGTACCGCAGGCGATGGATATCGAAGTTCGGGCCGATTCCAGTTCCTAAGGTTTCAATTAAGTCGCTGATTTCTTGATTCTTCACGACCTTGGAAAGAGCCAAGCTTTCGGTATTCAGAATCTTTCCCTTTAACGGCAGGATGGCCTGATGGATGGAATTGCGGCCCATCACAGCCGTTCCCCCCGCCGATTCACCTTCCACAATAAACACTTCGCTCTCGTCTGCATTTTTGCTTTGACAGTCCACCAACTTGCCAGGCAGGTTGGTTCTTCGAGACGATGCCGACTTACGTTTGACTTCCTTCACTGCGTCTCGACTGGCCAGTCGAGCTCTCGCGGACAATACAATTCGTCCCAAAATTGCGTCGGCTACGGTGGGGTTATTGTTCAACCAGTTTTCCACCGCAGGCCGCACCAAGCCGTCTACGTGAGACGTCATTTCTGGATTATTCAGCCGCTCTTTTGTTTGCCCCTGAAACATCGGGTCGCCGTGAAACACGGATAAAATTGCGACAATGCCTTCTCGAATATCATCCGATGTAATCGTGACGCCTCGAGGCTTAAAATTATGGACTTCCATGTAGTTGCGGACCGCCTTGGTCAGGCCCGCCTTTAACCCGTTTTCATGAGTTCCACCGGCATGTGTGCGAATACCGTTGACATAGCTACGGATGTGCTCATCCGTTGATTCGGTCCACTTGAAAACGACTTCCACTTTTGCCGTCTTGTCGTCTTTGTCTGTATCAAACAAAGGCTCGTGGATGGCTTTGCGGCCTCCATCGGCAATCACTTTGTGGATGTAGCTACGAATTCCTTCTGGGTGAGCAAGTTCATGAGTTTCGCCTTTGTGTTCGTCCTTAAACACAATGGTTAACCCGCCGTGAATGTACGACACGTCTTCAAGGTGCTGACGAATGGTTTCGGAATTGAAAACCGTTTTACGAAAGATCGTGTCATCGGGTTCGAAGTAGATGGTCGTTCCGTGACCTCGAAAAGGCTTCACTTTTTTCACGGGTGCAGTCGGCTTGCCTCGACGGTACGTCTGAACATATTCGTGCCCGTCACGATGCACGGTCGCGATCATCTTAGACGACAATGCATTCACAACAGACGAACCCACTCCGTGAAGTCCACCACTGCGAGCATAGCTGCTATCACTAAATTTTCCGCCCGCATGTAAAGTGGTGAGGATCACTTCCAAAGATGATTTCTTCATCTTGGGGTGCTTGTCCACGGGGATGCCTCGCCCGTTATCAGACACAGAACAGCTACAGCCATCTTTGTGCAGCGTCACCACGATGCGGTCACACTCTTTCGCCAGAAATTCGTCCACACTGTTGTCGACGATTTCCCACAGCAGATGGTGCAGACCTCGCGAATCAACTCCACCAATGTACATCGACGGACGTTTTCGGACCGGTTCTAGCCCTTCAAGGACTTCGATGTCGCTTCCGGTGTAAGCATTTTTTTGCGAACTTGCCATCTTCCATTCCTGTCAGCCGAGTCGAAAAATGACGACGGCGAATGCAAAGTTTGTGTGTGATCTGAACGAGCGACAATCAACAAATAACAGC
>CAYTUE010000112.1:3324-10644 GCA_964441085.1 uncultured Planctomycetaceae bacterium | reverse complement strand
AACAGCGTTAACTGTCTTCGAGTTCCGACCAGTCCACCAATTGAATTTCGGGCTTGATGATGGCGTCAAACTTGTTGCGTTTTGTTGTCTGCACGCCTCGCCCGCCTCGAGAAGTCACTAAGTACTTCTGCTGCCCAAACACCATTTCTTTACCGCTGGAACTGACCACTCGAAGGCAGTCGCTTGGCCGAGTCAATTGAGTGATCCCGAGAACTCGATCAGACGCATCCAATTTGATTCCTCGAACACCCTTACCGGCGTTCGTCAGCATGGGCACTTCATCGATGGCGAAGTGAAGAACTCGAGCATCTTCTGAAGCGATAAACACCGTTTCAGCTTCCGTGATCGACTGACAGTCCACCACTTCGTCGCCTTGATTTAGGCGACAATATTTGCGGCCTGCCTTGGTGCTGGGAGTCCGAAATCCGTGAAACGGAATGCTTAAAACTTGTCCACGAGCTGTCGCTGCCAACAACAACACGCCCCATTCGTCTGAATCTTCAGGGACAGCTGGGATAAACCGAGAATCAGTGGTTAAAGCGGCAACGACTTTTGCCCCATCAGTAAAACGAGCCCACTTGGCGATGGGTTCACCATAACCCGATGACACGGGCAACTGATCGATCGGAAGGGTAAAGGCAACTCCATCGGAACTCAACACAACCACGTTGTCTAACGTGCTGCCTGGGCAAACGGCCAACACACTGTCGCCTTCTCGAACTCGAGTCTTCGCGACAGAAGACATCGAATTCACTCGCTTAATCCAACCGTCCGTCGTGACAACAACGTTCGTGTTTTCTTTAACAATGTAAGCCGACGCGTCGAATTCGACGATCTCTTTGGCAGAGCCAAAATCACTGCGACGCTTGTCTCCAAATTCAGCCGCCAATTCTTCGAGCTCAGTCTGAATCAATTCCCACATCGCTGGTTTCGACTTCAACAGCTTACGAATTGCAGCAGCCTTCTTCCGTTTGTCTTTCAGTTCGATGCGGATCTGATCAATTTCCAGCTGACTGATTTTGTACAACGCCAGTTCCAAAATGGCGTCCGTCTGGATTTCGTCTAAGGGAAACTTCCCCATCAGTTTGACCGCAGCGTCTTTTTTGCCCGAACTGGCTCGAATCAACTTCAGAGCCAAATCCAATCCATCGAAAACAATTTCGAAGCCTTCAAGGATATGAATTCTTTTCAACAGTTGAGCTAACTGGTATTCCAAACGTCGACGAACAGTTTCGTAACGGAAGTCTAAAAAGTGCTGCAACAACGACTTCAGATCCAAGACATCTGGAATCAAGTTTCCTCGCTCATCCGGTACTAAAGCGGTCGCGTTGTAACTGAAGTTCTGCTCAAGAGACGTGTGCCGATACAGATAGGCCATCACAGCTTCGGGATCGGCTCCGGGCTTGATTTCCAGCACAATCCGTAAGCCATTTTCTTCGTTGGTTTCGTCGTTAACATGAGCCAACTGAGGAATTTTGCGGTCTTCAATAAGGTTGCCAATTTCGGTCAGCAACGGTCCAGTGGTCACACCATGAGGAACTGAATACACAACCAGCATGTTCGGTTGTTCTTTGCGGCCATCTTTGTCGAACCGCCATTCTCCGCGAGTCTTAAACGCGCCCTTGCCGGTTTCGTACGCTTTGCGAATGTCGGCTCGTTCTGTAACGATGCGTCCGCCCATGGGGAAGTCGGGCCCTTTGATGTACTTCATCAATTGAGCAATCGTGGCATCCGGATTTTTGATTAAATGCACACATGCCTTGGTCACTTCATTCAGATTATGCGGCGGCATGCTGGTGGCCATACCAACCGCAATTCCCTGAGTGCCATTCACCAACAATGCAGGGTACCGAGCTGGCAGGACGGTGGGTTCGTCCAACACGGCATCGTAGGTTGGCTTCATGTCGATGGTGTCGAACCGCAGTTCGGTCATCAACTGTTCGGCTAACGCAGACAGCTTGGCTTCTGTGTATCGAGAAGCAGCGGCGCGCAGGCCCATTAACGATCCAAAGTTTCCTTGGCCGATCACAAGGGGGTACCGCAGTGTGAAGTCTTGCCCCAGTCGAACCAGCGCGTCGTACACAGCCGTTTCACCGTGAGGATGAAAGTTACCTGTGGTGTCACCACAAATCTTGGCGCACTTTCGAGTCTTCCCGCTGGCCAACAAGCGCAGGCCGTCGTACATCACGTACATAATTCGCCGCTGAACGGGCTTCAGTCCGTCTCGAACATCTGGCAACGCTCGAGAAGTAATGACTGACAGCGCGTAGTTTAAATAGCGGCGACGAGTTTCCCCGCTGATTCCGCGGTATTCAACATTTCCCGCGCCAGAATCCGCTCCGAACAAAGAAGGGGTATGGTTTTTTCGAGACGCTTTTCGAGCCAACGGACACATCCTTGCGAGTCAGAAAAGGAGAACAACAGGCTGATCGGCGAAAAGCCCAAACGGAAACACGGGAATTCAACGAAACAGATCGAATCGTATGCGGATCTTAGAAACTTAGCCAGCTTGTCAAAACCCTTCGAAGCCCCCCGAATCGCCATCGTCAATATTTGTCGACTGACTGCTTGCTTGAACCCGCTTTTCCTTAAGCAACCAGCAATTCATCGACGGACGTTGGCGTCGGAATCAGCAAGATCGGCTGATTCCGATGGTGAACGGTTTCTCTTCGAGCTGAGCGCACGATTCATGACAGGAAAGTGACGCATGAAGTCAGTTTCCACTGACCAGTGGTTGAAAACTTCAGACCAACACATCAACGGCTGAAACACCAGTTCGTAAAAGTAGAACTGACGATCATCCTCGCGCCGATTCCGACTCTGAGTCTGGCAATTGTGTTTGTTGTTGACGCACAGACTTCGGCGCGAAAACCCAAAACAAGCCGGGTCTCAAAAAGAATTCCGCCATCGTCGCGGTGACTAATCCGCCCAGAATCACGGTGGCAACCGGAAACAGAATTTCTTTTCCGGGCAAATGTCCACCAATCACCAGTGGGACCAACCCCAAACCAGTAGTGAAGGCAGTCATCAGCACAGGAGCAATGCGGTCCAAACTGCCCTGCATGATGATTTCTTTGTGGAAACCCTTTTCGGCGATCTGTTCGAGGTAGGTAGAAATCAACAGCAGTCCATTTCGCGCCGCGATGCCACCCAACGAAATAAAGCCAACCATTGCCGCAACTGAAAATGTTTGGTCTGTCAAATACAGTCCCACAACTCCTCCGATAAACGCGGCGGGCAATGCGGTCAAAATTTGCAACACTAAGCTCACCGAATGATAGGCCGAATACAACAGCACAAAAATCACAACCAACGCCACTGCGCTTAGCAAGAGAATGCGGCGGTTGGCTTTTTGTTGAGCTTCAAATTGACCAGAAAACGTAACAAAGTAGCCTTCTGGAAGTTGAACCGATTCTGCAATTCGAGCTTTGATATCGGTGACAGCAGACCCGACGTCTCGACCTCGAGTATTCACTCGCACAACAATTCGCCGACGCCCGTCTTCTCGATTAATCGTATTGGGCCCGGCAGCTTCATACACCTTAGCCACTGTGCCCAGCGGAACTCGTCTGCCGTCTGGAAGTTCCAACGGAAGACGGTGTAAATTGCTTAAATCGGTACGCTGATCTTCTTGTAGGCGAAGCACAATGTCGAACGTGCGTTGCCCTTGGACCATGGTCGACACTTCTCGACCATGCAATGCAGTTTCTACGAAATTGTTGACGAAGCTGGACGTGATTCCATAGTGAGCCAGCATGTCATGCTTGAGTTCAATTCTTATTTGAGGAGTTGGCTGCTGCTGTTCAACAACCGGCGTTGCAATGCCTGGGATGTCGGCAATCGCCGCCTTAATTTCTTCCGCCTGTTTTCGCAGCTCTTCGAGGTCGTCTCCGAATAATTTGATGGCGATTTGAGCCGTCACACCGGACAGTGTGCGACTCCTGAAGAAGGTGTCGCCTCTCGAATGCCAACTCTTGGCAGGTAACATACCAGTGGACGGCAGTGTTGTGATCTCTGCTGGTAACTGTTGGCTGTTTCGGATTACGATGCGGATTCAGATTCACCGTTCAGCGGTTTGTCTTTGCTCCCTTCTGTGAAAAAAATTCGCCATGACAACTGGCTTACCAAACGACGTTCCCCCTCATGTCTATTTCAGTGTCTTTGATCTGTTTAAGATTGGGATTGGGCCATCCAGCAGTCATTCGGTTGGCCCAATGGTGGCAGCTGAAAGATTTTTGCAATCACTCAAACAGTCTGACGGCTTTGCAACCGCTCAACGCATTCAAATTGATCTGTATGGTTCTTTGGCGCTCACTGGAAAAGGGCATGGTACGGATTCTGCTGTGATGATGGGGCTAGAAGGTGAGTTACCCAAACACATCAATCCAGAATCCGTCGCAGAACGAGTACGAACCATCCGTTCCGACCAAGAAATCACTTTAGATGGAACTCGAAAAATCGAATTCATCGAAGACGACGACCTGTTATTTCATCGCAGTACGTTTTTAGATGGTCACCCCAATGCACTGACATTTTCCGCATTCTTCGATCGAACGGCCACTCAGCCCGTCTTGTCCGAAACTTACTTTTCAATCGGCGGTGGATTCGTTGTGAAGGACGGACAGGTGGGGGAAGAAGCAGAAGCATCGTCTGCAGGAGTCCCCTTTCCCTTTTCATCTGCTAAGGAATTGCTTGAACTCACTCGCACACATCAGCTGACGTTTAGCCAACTGGCGATGGAAAACGAATTAACATACCGGACGAAACAGGATGTCTGCGATGGGTTGGACGAAATTTGGCAGGTCATGAAACAGTGTGTTGAACAAGGATGTCGACATTCTGGAATTCTGCCAGGTGGACTTGAAGTCGAGCGTCGAGCGCCCGCTTTGTTTCAAGTGTTGAAGGATCAACTGGCGGGATTGGGTGACTTAAATAACCACGCTAGCCACGCTGATCCCATGGTCATTTTGGACTGGGTCGATCTGTACGCGCTGGCCGTAAACGAAGAAAACGCGGCGGGAGGACGTATTGTGACGGCGCCTACGAATGGAGCCGCCGGAATCATTCCTGCCGTTCTGTTGTACTATGTCCGCCACTGTCCAGGAGCTACCGAAGACAAGGTTCATGCGTTTCTGCTAACCGCGGGCATGATCGGATCTTTGTACAAACGCAATGCGTCAATTTCTGGAGCCGAAGTCGGCTGCCAAGGCGAAGTGGGAGTCGCCTGTTCAATGGCTGCGGGAGCACTCACTGAAATTCTCGGAGGCACACCGGAACAGGTTGAAGAAGCGGCGGAAATCGGCATGGAACACAATCTTGGCCTCACCTGCGATCCCATTAAAGGCTTAGTGCAAATTCCTTGTATCGAACGAAACGCAATGGGAGCGGTGAAAGCAATCAACGCCAGTCGGTTGGCGTTACGAGGCGATGGCAAGCACTTTGTGTCGCTGGATCGAGTGATTCGAGTGATGAAGCGCACGGGCGCAGATATGTCCGCTCGATACAAAGAAACGTCTCGCGGGGGACTTGCGGTAAACCAAAGCGAATGTTGATTGCAGTCTGTGACCAATGGCAAGCACAGACTGAATCTTGCTGTATTTTGAACGACATTTCGACACCTGCGAACCCAAGAAAATCGGTACAGAAGGGCATCAACCGATAAGTCCGTCTGACTGCTGACGATGTCAACAGTCTACTGGATGGCATTGGGATGACGTTGTCCAGTGAGCGGAGCTGCATGAGGAGCCGATTGAGGCAACTGGCGAAGTCCCTGAAACAGTCGTTGTTCGGCTGCTTGGCGAGCCGGATTTCGGGGTCTTTGAAAGTCTGGCGGTCGAGTCCCACCATCGGGACCAATAAAGGGGTCGAGGTACGGATCTTGCTGTTGAAATTCAAGACCGTCCAGTTGAGTATTGGACGGGTAGAACGAAGGCAGTCGAGTCGTTTCAGGATTAATACAGCCGACGTTCAGTAACAAAACACAGCTAAAAACGAAGAGACAACCGCTCTGAAGCACGGTTTGCGACACAGTTTGTGGCGTTACCGCGAACTGCTTTGTGGTTGTCACTAAGTTTTTGCACTTCGAAATCGTCATGAATTAATGTTCGGCAAAATCCGCTTTTGCCACAAGGGCAGTTCTGTCAGGGCATCTTTGTTCTCAATCTGGGCTTGAAAAAAGCAGCAAAACATCAGTTCCCAAGCTGTGATTCCAATCGGCGTGGTGGCGACGGTATCAAGTTCATTGGTGGGACAGCCGATTTGTGGCTGGACTCAAATCTAGGCAGGATGACTGAATTCTGCGGGTAGGTGGGCACGGGAAAAAAGTTCCCTGATGCTGAAAATGTTGTCATTGCCGTGACTACTTCACTGTTTGCGGCTTAGAAAACCGCCTGCGACTTAGAAAACCGTTGGCTGTTGTTAAACTGCCAACGGTTCACCATCACCGCTTCGTTCTGCGAAGACCATTCTTCAGACATCAGGGAACTTCCACACAGACGTGTTGCCGTTCATCATTTGTCTTTGAAAATCTCGACAGAAGTTAATTTCTTCGAGATCCTTCTGATGGCCTACCCACTTACACAACAAAACCGATCATGGAATGCCTTGAACTTTTGCATTCCAGACTTTGAAGATCACTTGGAATTCCAATGTCAGACGTTAACGAAACACTCGCTTCCGCAGCCGCTGAAGGACGCCACATCGACCAACCTCGAATCGAAGCCGCCATTCGAGAAATTTTGGCAGCTGTCGGTGAGGATGTCGAGCGAGATGGTTTACAGGAGACTCCGGCTCGAGTGGCTCGAATGTATTCCGAAATGTTCGGTGGCTTGCACGTTGAACCAGGTCGGCATCTCAGAAAAGTATTCCAAGAACAGTATGACGAAATGGTGCTGGTTCGAGATATCGAATTTCATAGCATGTGCGAACATCACTTGCTGCCGTTTCTGGGCAAAGCTCATGTCGGCTACATTCCTCAAGGACGAGTCACCGGGTTAAGTAAGTTAGCTCGCGTCGTCGACGAAGTGTCTCGCCGTCCTCAGGTACAAGAGCGAATGACTCACACCATCGCCGATCTGATGGAAAAGGAACTTGAGGCGAAAGGAGTGATTGTTGTGTTGGAAGCAGAACACACCTGTATGACAATTCGAGGAGTACGCAAACCCGGAGCAAAAACCATCACCAGCGCGGTCCGAGGAACCTTACGCAAGGATCCAGCAAGTCGAGCCGAGGCGATGGCGTTAATTAAAGGGGTTTAGCAGATTTGCCAGCAGGCTTTCTGCCGTCCGGGCAACCAGTTGGTGCTTTGTTTTCGAAGTCAAC